>CAJZGD010000043.1 GCA_915275065.1 uncultured Corynebacterium sp.
GCCACTTTGGAGCGGTGCCCTGCTTCCCGTGCGATGGAAACAATTTCTACGGAACCGTCCGCTACTTCTGGGATTTCCAATTCGAAAAGGCGTCGCACTAATTCCGGGTGGGTGCGCGAGAGGTTAATGCTTAGTGAATGGGAATTGTGGTTTACCCCCACCACGAATGATTTCACCCGATCACCATGTTTGAGTTGTTCACCAGGGATCTGTTCGGCTGGTAGAAGAATACCGTCTTGACCATCGGCTTCGGTGCCTAAATGCACCACCACAATGCCGCGCTCGTTGGCATGAATATCGGCCTGCACCACACCGGAAACCACCCGACCCTCGTATTCGGAATAGGCATTATAGGCTTGACGGGTTTCCGCTTCACGCAGGCGTTTCACAATGGCGTCACGAACAGCCACGGTACCGATGCGCTCAAAATTAGCGGGGGTATCATCATGTTCCTGCACCACATTGCCATCATCGTCAAACTCGCTGATGATGACAGCTACCGCACCGGTGGCGATATCGATGTCCACGCGGGCTTGAGTGTTGGGCGCAGGGGGGGCATCCTTATATTCACGATAGGCATGCATCAAGGCACTGGCAATTGTTTCCAGAAGCACCTGAACCGAAATACCTTTTTCGGTTTCGATGGCCTTCAACGCTTGAACATCAATATTCACTTGTTTACTTAAATCCTCTCACCGTGTTGGGTTATCACGGCATCGTCGTAATTGCTAGCAACTAACTCCAACTCCTTCTCTGTTGGAGTGGCGAACTCAACTTCTACCACCACCGAAGGATAATCCGCTAATTGAATTGGGGCAACCACAAAATTTTTACCGACACGCTCAATGGTGATGACAGACGTTTCGTCGTCGTTCAGCGCTCCGATGCGAACCT
Organism: uncultured Corynebacterium sp.; assembly: GCA_915275065.1. GTDB lineage: Bacteria > Actinomycetota > Actinomycetes > Mycobacteriales > Mycobacteriaceae > Corynebacterium. The sequence continues at coordinate 895 of CAJZGD010000043.1, forward strand.
GGCGTTTCTTGCCGTCGTCGACAAGCGTGACAAGCCGACCACGGTTACGGCGCCAATGTCGTGGTTTTGTCAGTGGTGTGCTTACCCCCGGGGTGCTTACTTCCAGCGTATATCCTGGGCCGAAATTGAGCACGCCAGCGGTTTCTTGTTCGTCAAAAAGTTCGGATATTTCTTGCGTGATTGCTTCCAAAACGTCGGAATCGGGCCGGTTATCTGCGTCAACGGCAATAGCGACCACGCTTTTCTTGCCGGCACGGGAAATTTTAATATATTCAATATCCATGCCGTATTGATCTGCCACTGGTTGCACCAGGGGGAAAAGTATCTCCGATGTAGGGAAAGCCATGGCTGCCATGCTAGTACAATGACACCTCATGAAGCGTTTACTCACCATCCTCATGGCGGCCGTTATGGCAGCATTTACCCTCGCAGCCTGCGCGAACCCCTCCCCCAATGAGGCGTTGAGTAAACTCCTGGCGGTAGCACCTGAGTCGGAAAAATCTGCTTTAACTGCTGAGATTATTCGACTGTGTGGTCACCACAAAAATTCGGAGATACCGAAGTCTTGTGATCCTGCGGCGGCAACGGCAAATATAGATCTTCCCGATGCTGGCAGCAGTGGTGTGTTGCAGGTGTTAGCGGATGTGCCCCAGGAATCCTTGCCAGTTGTGGTAAACCTTTACCTCTCATATGTGGCAAGCGAACAGACCACCCCGGACCTGCCGAATGTGACACTCGACCCGGCGCGAAGTGAGGGGGATGCGCGTGCTGCCGCTATTACTGCCGCCAAGGCTGCGCTGGAGGCCGAATACGCGTTCGATTATGCGGTGGGGATTGTTGAGGCGTTTGGGGATGAGCAGGTGGATAATGCAGCCGATGAGGTTGATGATCGCCATGAGGCTGTTGCGGAGAAACTGCGGGAGGCGTTGGGAGACCAAGCCCCGGCGCGGTTGCCTGCGTATACGTTTAATCAACCGCTGCCAACCGATTCGGCGACTGCCCAGAATTTCCTCACTGAGCTCACAAAAGAGTTAGATGCGTTGCATGTTCATGATGCGGAAGCCGCCACGACTCCGGCATGGCGGCTATTGTCGCTGAGTATCGCAGGTTATCTTCGGGCTAAGTAGCCCGGAAAACCCCTGTGGGCTGCCCGGTTATCGGGTTATTTGTGGATGAGTTGCCGCACCGTGTCAACAATGTCTGCTGCTGGTACTTCCAGGGTTTCGCCGCCTCGGATTCGTAGTTCTACAATGCCGTTGCTGAAGCTGCGGCCGAGCACCACAATGTAGGGCATTCCTAAAAGTTCCGAGTCTTTGAATTTTACGCCGGGGCTTACTTTGGGCCGGTCGTCGAAGAGTACTTCCACGCCTGCGGCATCGAGTTGCGCAACAATGTCGTCACCGGCGGCGAGTGCTGCTTTGTCTTTATTGGCCACCACCACATGTACCTGGTAGGGGGCTGCTTCGACAGGCCAGTTCAGGCCGTTGTCGTCGTGGTGTTGTTCGGCGATGGCTGCTACGAGCCGGGACACGCCAATGCCATAGGAGCCCATGGTGGGGATGGTTCGTTTGCCGTGTTCGTCGAGGATTTGGACGTCGAAAACTTTGGTGTATTTTCGCCCTAGTTGGAAAATGTGCCCGATTTCGATGCCGCGTTCGAGGGTGAGCACGCCTTGGCCTTCGGGTGCGGGGTCGCCTTCTCGAATTTCGGCGACTTCCACGTACTCGTCGACGGTGAAGTCTCGGCCACATACCAGGCCAACAACGTGTCGTTGGTCAGCATCGGCACCGGTGATCCATGAGGTGCCGGATACTACTCGGGGGTCGGCGTAGATCGGTACTTCGTTGTTGCGTAGCGCGACGGGGCCAACATAGCCTTTGACGAGGAAGGGATTGTTTTTGAAGTCTTCTTCGGTGGCGAGCATGACTTCGGCGGGTTCGAAGGATGCTGCCAGCCGTTTTTCGTCGGCTTCCCGATCACCGGGTAGGAGAACTCCTGTGATTTGCCAGTCTTCGCCGGGTTGGCGAATTTTCACGATGAGGCATTTGAGGGTGTCTGCGGCGGTGACATTCCGCCCGTCAATGGTGATGCCGGCACTGTTTGCCCAGTCAACCAAAGCGGTGATGGTTGTGGACTCGGGGGTTTCGTGCACGACTGCTTCGGGAAGGTTGGTGAAGTCTCGGGTTACGCCAGGTTGGGTGATGACGGCTTCGACGTTTGCGGCATAGTCCCCTTCGGTTGCGCGCACGAATGTGTCTTCACCATTGGGGGAAATGGCGAGGAATTCTTCTGAAGCGGAGCCGCCCATTGCCCCGGAGGTGGCTTTGCAGATGACATATTCCAGGTTGAGCCGGTCAAATATTGCCTGGTAGGCGGCACGATGCGCGAGGTAGGATTGTTCTAATCCGGCATCGGTCATGTCGAAAGAATAGGAGTCTTTCATGACGAATTCCCGACCGCGGAGGATGCCTGCCCTGGGGCGTTCTTCGTCGCGGTATTTGGTTTGGATTTGGTAGAGGGTGATGGGGAAATCCTTGTAGGAAGTGAACATGTCTTTGACTTGATGGGTGAACATTTCCTCGTGGGTGGGGCCTAAGAGCATGTCGTTGCCTTTCCGGTCTTTGAGTCGGAAAAGGTTGTCCCCGTATTCGGTCCAACGACGGGTTTGTTCGTAGGGTTCGCGGGATAAGAGGGCTGGGAAGAGGAGCTCTTGGGCGCCCATGTTGCCCATTTCTTCCCGTACGACTTTCTCAATTTTGCGTAGGGTGCGAAGCCCTAATGGTAGCCAGGTGTACACCCCTGGCGCAGCACGGCGGATATAGCCAGCCCGCACCAGAAGTTTGTGGCTGGGGACTTCGGCGTCGACTGGATCTTCTCGTAGTGTGCGCAGGAATAGTGAAGAAAGTCTGGTGATCATGGTTGGTAATACTAGCAGCACGCTTATCGACGAGGGGACGCTTCCGATATTTGTTGCTGGCTGCGGATTATTCTTATGTGTGCAACCATGGAAGCTATCCTTATTGTGTTTATAAGTGCCATGAAGTGAGGAGATTATGAGTAACCCATTTAACATAGAATCTGGGGTTTTGAGTTCTAATGGTGGGGATAGCAGTGATATGCCGACACCTGGGATGGCACCTCAGCAACGATTGCGTGTGGGCAAGCCTGTGATGGTGGCAATCGGTGTGGTTTTGGCCATGGTGGTGGGTGTTGTTGGTTATTTGGTATTTGGCCATAAGTCCACGGTGACGGAGGTGAATACCACGGCGAAGAATGCGGAGATTCCATTGCTTGAGCGTTATAGCACTGCGGATCAGTTTTTGCCGGAGAAGCTGCTTGCGGTAATGCAAAAGTGTAATGGTAAGGCTGATGAATATAATAAGCAGATCACGGTGCCTGTGTATAAGTGTTCTGTGGCCTATGACGAGAAGCAAATATTGTCGGGGGCGCAGATCCGGTGGGTCCCAGGTGCGGATGCGGAGGCTGCCCGGAATGAGTTGGAGTCGGGTAAGGCTACTCGCGCCACGGATCCGTCGAAGATCTCCCGGAAGACAATCCGGGAGGCCAGTGGTTCTCAGCCGGAGGTTGGCATGAGTTCAGCGAAGGGGAGTACGGGTTTTGTGTATTTTTACTATCCGCGCGATGAATTTACGGTGTATCTTCAGTTTTCGTCGAAAATGCCGAGTGAGGATGAGGTGTATTCGTATGTGAATTCTTTGGGCATAGAGGCAAAGAAATAGGGTGGCGGGTAAAGCCAAAAGGGCCTTGATGGATACGAGTTTTAGGGTGTAGACCAGTTTTGGGGAATGAGGGGGGCATCGTTGTCTACACCGTTGAGGTTTTTGGGGTAGGCGATGTATCGTGCTGGTGGTTGTGGGAGCCACAGCACTGGTTGTCGTTCGTTGATGAAGTTGCTGTAGGTGGCTAGAGAGTCGGGGGTGGCTGACTGGTAGGTTTTGGCAATGAGTTCGTCAGCTTGGGGGTTGGAGAACCCACCGAAGTTGGCGGCGCTGTTTGTGGCGAGGATGTGTTCGCCTGATGGGTGTGTGGGAAACACCCAGGATAGTGGTGTTGCTGCCAGGCCAAGATCCCATTCGCATTGCCGTGCGGTTCGTGCGCAGTCCGACATGACTGCCACAGCATCGGGCACTTGGTTGATGGTGAGTGTGATTCCAGATTGGGCGAATTCGTCGCGCAGTTGTTCAAGTTCTCGGATGGCTGGGCTGTTTTTCGTGGCAATTACGGTGAATGCGAGTTTGGTGTTAGGCGCTATTCCTTCGCCGCATTTGGCTGATTCGGTGCACACCATGTCGGTGCCCTGTTGCTGCCAGCCGTGTTGTGTTAGTTCTTGCTTGGCTGCTTGCAGATCATAGGCAACGGTTGGTGGGCAGGGATTTTCCGGTGCGTTGGGTGTTGTTGGCAGGACATCGCACCCTTTGCGCGCCTCGCCTGACCAGGAGTTTTTTATCAGGTTATCTTGGTTGATGAGCCGTTGCAGGCTTTTCCGTATGTATGTTTGTTCCAGCAATGGCAGGGATGTTTTGTTGTTGAAGTTGAAGCTGAGGTAGCTGATTCCCCAATCGTATTGGGGTGCCACAGTAAACCCGTTGTCTTGTAGTTTTTTCACCTGGTCCGCTGGGGTGGCTGATGGCAACATAGCGACATCGAGTTTTTTGGATATAAGGCTGGTACCCAGGTCATTATCGGGTGTTGGTTGGAGTTTTATGGTGTTTATGCGGGGCCGGTCAAGGCCATCATATTTGTCTACCGCGGTGAGGGTGACTGTGCCGTTTTTCAGGTTGTCGAGTTTGTAGGGACCAGATACCGCGGCGAGGAATTTATTTTTGGCATCTGGTGCGGCGGCTATGAGATCGGCATAGAGACGTTCGGCGCCGGCTGGGGTGTTGGAAAGATTGTCCGGGTCCCATATGTGTTGTGGTAATGGGATGACGTGGGCGAGTTCGTTACCTATAAACCAGTTGGGGTCGTAGGGTTTATCGGTGGTGACGGTAAACGTCATGGGGTCATGAATGGTGAGTGAGGTTATAGTGTCTGGGATTCGACCCTGGTGGTATCCCCGCCAGGTTTCTTTATTGGCGAGAATGAGCCGCCACCATAATTCGATGTCATAGGTGGTGATGGGTATGCCGTCGGACCAGCTGCGGTTTCTTAAGGCGATGGTGTAGGTGAGCCCGTCTTCGCTCACATTAGTGACTTCGGCAAGAGAGCGTAGGGTGTCGAGGCTGTATTTTGTTGGTGTTTTGTGCTGGTAGCTGAATAGGGGTTGGTAGAGGATGCCCGCGAGTAGCCGGTCACCTGCAGAGGTGGCGCCAGGGGCGGTTATGGGCAAAAAATTAGTGATTGCGCTGGTCCCTATGACCGCAGTGCCAGGGGTGGCTGTGCCAACCGTTGGTGTTTCCCCTGATGTGCATGCGGCCAACGTAAATAGCATGGCCAATACCAGATAACGGATTCGCATTATTTCTAATTTTTCGCTTGTCGACGCTCGCTGCTCTACGATCACCGATTCAGATTACACATTCTATACGCCACACTGGGTAACCGGACGTTTGCGGTGGTTAGCCCACTGGTGGAATGCGTCATCAATGCTGTTTGTATATTGGCGGACGCCTTCCGGGCTGGGGTGAATCAAATCCGTATGCAGTAGGGTTTTATTGGCCCTGGCGCGTTGGCACCAATCCGCGATGAAGAGATTGGGGTAGGTGTTTTGGGCTTCGGCAATGACTGCCTGGGACTGGGGAATCCATTGTCGATCACCGTAGGGCATTATCATAACGACCATGCGTTCTGGCCCTATGAGCTGCATCATTTCTTCGAGTTTTTCGGGTTCCAGCTGGTCGTTGGTGCCGAATCCTAGGATGACGAATGGGTCGAGCCTGCCCGCGTCTTTGAGCTCCCGGACAATTTCGGTGCCTTTAATGAGGGCGCGGGATACTTGGGCATCAACGTAGATTCCGGGGAATCGTTGTTCCAGGGCGGGGAGGCTGCCTAGCATGACAGAGTCGCCGATGGCGGTGATCCTATCGCCAGGTGGGGCGAGCTGCGGCCCGGAGGTGGGCGCCATAACGTTAGTGTTTTCCGCGGCTGGGATGGCGGTAATTTCGTGGTGCTTCGGCAGTTGTTCTTCCGCGATGGCGGTGAGTTGCTGCTCCAGACTGGTTTTTGTTGGCGATGTGGCAACAGCAATTGTGGTGGAAACCATGATTCCTGCTACTGCGAGTGCGACAATGCCGCGACCCCACCATGCGGTGCCTCCCCAAATGTTGCCGAGTACGGCCCGGTAGCCACGACGACGGATGGGGGTTTCGATCCACATATAGCTGTAGTGGGCGATGGGGATGGAGAGGGCGAAAGCGATCGCGCCAATAGTCCACTGGGATACTGCCATGCGGTTATTCATGAATAGCTGTTTGATCAGCATCACAATGGGCCAGTGCCACAGGTAGAGGGAGAACGACCGCTCCCCTAACCAGCGGAGTGCCGGGTGCGACATAATGGTGTGTACTGGGCCAATTTCCGCCAATAAGGTGGTAAGTACGATGGCGGTGAGGATACTTGCGAGCAGCAGACCACCCCGGTAGGTGATGGGGGCGGTGTCGGCAACCGTAAACACCATAATCAGCAACGCCACGAATGCGACTGCGGCAATGATTTGGGTGAGGAGCGGGTGGTTACGCAATGCGGTGACCGGCCAGGAGTCGCTGGTGGAGTCGGGATTGGTGCTGGTGGTGAGGTAGGCAACCAACACACCGATGAGGAGGCCAAAGGAGTGGGTGTCCATTCCGTAGTAAACCCGGGTGGGGTCGGCGGTGGGATCATAGAACCGCAGCATGAGAACGAAAGACACAATAATGAGCACACCAATGACGAATTTCGCGATTCGCGGCTGGAATCGGGCGAGCACCACAAAGAGCAGCGGGAAGATTACGTAGAATTGTTCTTCCACTGCTAGTGACCAATAGTGTGCGAATATTTGCACCCCGGAGTCGGCGAAATAGCTTTCGCTTCCGGCTATTTGCACCCAGTTATTGGCGAAGAAAATCGTACCGATAAATTGGTTGACGAGTCCTACCGCAACATCACCGCCGATAAGCCCGGCCAGCGCGGTAACTATGAATAGCACAGCGAAGGCGGCGGGGAAAATGCGTCGTATGCGGCGTTTCCAGAATTGCAGCAGGTTAACGGTACCGGTAACTGCCCGCTCTCGTAGCAGTAATGAGGTGATGAGGAAGCCGGAGAGCACGAAGAACATATCCACGCCCATGAACCCGCCGGGGGTAACATTGCTGAAAAAGTGGTAGATCACCACGACTAGCACAGCTAAGCCACGCAACCCATCAATGGCAGATACTCTACGAATCCGATATTTGGCTTTTTTGGTGGGAGCAGGCTGGGTGGCGTCCACGAGTTCGGACAGTTCCGTGTCAGTGGGTGGACCGATGTTGAGCATTCGACGTACCACCTGCCCCCGCTGCTGATCGGGGATGAGCTGAAAGCTGCTGACTCTAGCGTTACTGGCGTAGAATGGCGCCACTTTAGGCTGGTTGGTTACAACCTGGCCTGCTGAAGGTACCGTCGATTCATCATCTGGTTTCACCATGCTCAGCGTTTTTGCCACCATAGGCTCCACATCTTTATCGTATGAATGATTGACTGAAGTGCGTAACCAAGGCTAGTCGCTTTTCATCAATAACGTCTAGTTTTGGTGGGGATTTTTCCCCACCATCCATAGTTATTCCATTGGATATTCCGTGGGATGCTTTGCTGGTTTTTTCCATGGTTGATGCGGTAATACCCCAGCTAGTAGGTTTATTCCCATGCTTATTATCTTGCCGCCATCCGAGACCAAAGCTGCAGGTGGTGACGGCTCCCCCCTTGACTTCACCACCCTGTCGTTTCCAATGCTGAACCCCACGCGGGAGGATATCGCTTCTGACCTTATTCGTTTGCCTATGTCTGAGGTGTTGGGGGTATTGGGGGTTTCCGCAAAACAGCAAAAGCTAGCCGAATGCAACAAGGTGTTGATGTCCAGCCCTACCCTACCTGCGCTGCTTCGATTTACTGGTGTGCTTTACGACGCCCTGTCGGCCCCCACCTTGTCACCTGCCGCATGGCGTCGTCTTGCTGTTGGTGATGCACTGTTTGGGCTGCTTATGGCGTCTGATCGTATTCCTATGTATCGGCTGTCGGGAAATACGAAACTTCCGCGACCGGATGGGACGACCCCCACGATGAAAAGTCGCTGGGGGAAGGAAATTTCTACCGCGCTGGCCACGGTTGACGAATTCATTATTGATCTGCGATCTGGCGTGTACCAGCAGCTTGGCAAGGTGTCGGGGGCGGTGACGTTGCGCGTAGAAAAGCGGCAACCGGATGGGAAGCTTAAGGTAGTGAGTCACTTCAATAAGCACTATAAGGGGGTAGCCGCTCGGGTGTTAGCGGAGCATGATGGGAATGTCACCTCTGCCCGTGATGTTGCTGATGTGCTTCGCAATGCGGGGATGGAGATTCAGTTGGATGCTGGTTCTTCTGAGCTGAGGCTCATTGTGGAGAGCCCGGCCACATCACCAATGACATAAACGGCTGGGGGTTGAATATTATGAGTCTCCATGGTTTCGACAAGGGTGCCTAAGGTACAACGATAACCACGCTGGTTGGCGGTGGCGCCTTCTTGAATCACGATTGCTGGGGTTTCTGGTGCACGACCGGCATCAATGATAGCTGCGGCTATTTTTGGCGCGTTCTTCACCCCCATGATGACCGCGAGCGTACCACCGGTGTGGGCGAGGGCTTCCCAATTATTACGGGAGTCTTTGTGCCCTGGCGGTAGATGCCCGGAGATCACGGTGAAACTGTGGACAACACTGCGGTGGGTAATAGGTACCCCGGCAAGTGCCGGAACCGAAATTGCGCTGGTCACGCCTGGGATAACCTCACAGGCTATACCGTGGCCGGCCAGGAATTGCAGTTCTTCAAATCCGCGGCCAAAAACATAAGGGTCACCGCCTTTCAGCCGGGCAACTTTTTTACCGGATTGGGCGTGGGTGAGTAAGAGATTATTGATTTTTTCTTGCGCAACCTGATGCCCATAAGGCAACTTTGAGACGTCGATAAGCTCTTTGCTATCAATGCTGCATAGCTGGTGCAGTTCACTGGTGGGGCCAAGATGGTCGGCCAAAATCACGTCGGCGTCCTGCAATCTGCGCATTCCGCGCACGGTAATAAGGTCCCAGGCACCAGGGCCACCACCGATTAATGAAACGAGAGGTTGAAAAGTCATGATTAGTAAGCTTAGGTCAGAAACTCACTGGGTTTCCAGCTCAAGAAGTTCTTGCTTAATGCCAACACCGTAACGAAATCCTCCCAGTTTTCCACCGGCAGACACCACCCGGTGGCAAGGCACGAAGAGGACCGCGGCATTTGCGGCACAAGCCCCAGCGGCAGCCCGAATTGCCCGCGGGTTTCCGGCTTGTACCGCGAATTCACCATAAGTGAGTGTTGATCCCGCCGGGACTTTGCGCAGTGTTTCCCACGCCCGCATTCGAAATGGTCCCGACTGTTGTCGCACAGCAAGCTTTTCGACGGCTGAAAAATCCCCCTCATAGAATGCCTGCACCGCGGATATGGCTGCGGCACACCGATCATCATCCTGGGTTATTGTTTGCGGTCGAAGATTCGGGTGAATAAGCACCAATAATTCGGCCACCTCGGAGGTCCATCCGGCGGCCAGCACTATTTCGGACTCGCACACCACCGTAAATTTGCCATGGGGAGTGTCACATGTGGAATATTCCGCTGATTTCTCTGTCATGTCATCACGCTACCAATCGAAGGTTCTTGAGCTATCTGCGGCTGGCCTCGCTGGCTGCTGCAACAAACCGCTGCACTGCCATTGGGGTTGCGGCTGGGTGGCAATGCAAATATGAGGCGAGCACCGTACCCCCCACGAATCCTTCGAACACTTTATCCCCCGACCAGGACCGCCATCCCCATGCCGGTTCAAACCCTGGCGCCTGTGGTTGCCGCAGGCGCGTGTGGTGAAACTCGTGACCGATAACCCGCTCCCCTGCTTGATACATGATGGAATCAGTCATCGCCACCGCGGTGCGGTATCCCAATGTGAGCCTGTGCCCCATGTTGGCACCAGTGCCGATGACCCCCAACATTGGGTGATCGTTGAGCGTTTCTAACAACCACAGCATCCCCGCGCATTCACCATAGATGGGCTTATTATCGGCCACCATGTGGGCTATTGCCACCCGAAGATCCTGGCGGGCAGCAAGTTCCACCACGTGTTCTTCGGGAAAACCACCTGGGATGATAAGACCATCACAGACAGGCAGGGCGTCTTGAAGCGGATCGAAAACTACCACTGTGGCCCCTGCCGCTTCTAATAGTTCACGATGTTCCGCGTAGCCAAAGGTAAACGCTGGCCCGCCAGCCATGGCGATAGTGGGACTGCCAACTTTGTTCACCACAGTGGTTGGATCCCACATCGGACCGGTGTAGGAGCAGTCAGCGAGTGCACTAATACGATCAATATCACAAGTTTGTTCGATGAGTTTTTCCATACTTTGAATGGCTTTGAGCGCTGCTTCACCATATTCCACGGCTGTCACCAGTCCCAGATGCCGGGAAGGCACCTCAATATCATGTTGACGTGGGATACTGCCCACCACGGGAATTCCCTCGGCTTCCACCGCTTCCCGGCACACGGCAGCATGACGGTCGCTTCCCACTTTATTAAGAATGACCCCGGCAATACGCACATCGCTACGAGTTGTTGCAAATCCACGAACCACCGCCCCCACAGATTGACTCATACCCCGCACATCAACAATAAGCAGAATGGGAACGCCCAGTGTGGCGGCTATATCTGCAGTGGATCCGGCACCATCGGATATTCGACCGTCGAAAAGCCCCATGACGCCTTCAACCACTGCAATGTCAGCATGCTGCGAACCATGACAGTAAAGGGGGCCAATGAGGTCGTTACCGCATAAGACAGAATCAAGGTTTCGGCCCACACAACCCGATGCAATGCTATGGTACCCAGGGTCAATATAGTCGGGACCTACCTTGAACGGCGCCACTTTCATTCGGCGGGCCAGGGCCGCAATAAGGCCTGTGGCTATGGTAGTTTTTCCCGACCCAGAAGCAGTAGCGGCAATACACACTCCAGGCGTGGCTGTGAACGATGAAACGGATGGTGGGTGACTAGTCATGATTCTTTCATCATAATCACACTAATCACACCTGCTTTATCCCAAGCTCCGGCGGTTACCTACCCCCAAACCACCCCTCAATAAGTTTATAAGCTTCAACCTAAAACCCCAGGAAAATAGCAACTAGCACATCTGCCTGTGGATAACTAATGTGCAGCCCTAACGCATTTCCCCAGGATAGCAAACTAGTTATCCACAGGCTAAATTATTTTCGGTTTTTTCTGGACTTTTCTCAAGAAGTGTCTTTACTGTGGAGTCAAGAGGAAAAACTTCCCCCACCAAAAAAATATCATTTCTTCTATTTTTTGAGAGGATCATTGCCATGTCCGCCGCCCGTAAAACCCGTCGAAATCGCCGGAATCGCCCGGGCCGCTGCGTAGGTTCCACCACGCCCCAGCCCGCAACAATATCAGCCACCAATCAGGAACCAGGCTTCAAAGCTGTGACACAAGACTATAACCGAAAGGTCTTTGCTTTCCTCCTTAGTGTCGCACACGATCCAGGATATAAACCTGTTGAGCTGCGGGGAATCATCATGGAATCATTGGGGGTGAGCAGAATCCATGCAAACTATCTCATTATAGCTGTTCGGGCGCTCAGTCGGATCGCTCATCTTTGTAAAAACATCACCATGGCAGGCACCATGGATATCGCTCGACTCGCCATCATCGGCAAGTATTTACGTGGGCTCAACCACAAACAACTGTCACAAATCCAGTCTGAGTTACGGCACCTGTGTGATTCACCGGAATGGATCACCCCTACAGCAATGCGGAAACTACTCGCACAGGCCCGCATCACCGTTGACGATGAGGCTCGGCGCAAAGCGGAAGAGGCGGCACGAC
>CAJZGD010000044.1 GCA_915275065.1 uncultured Corynebacterium sp.
GTGGCCACAGCCACGGCCCCGGCTAGGATTGTGCGCACGGTTTTCGGCATAAACATAAGTGGTATCCCTTCGAAGTGGAGGCTCGTTAATAGCCATTATAAAAAAGGAATAAAACTCATTGTGTTTGCATTATAAATAATGACAAATTGCACTGTAGTAAGTAACGCGTTTACCGTATTGCGCATTCATAAAAACAGAGTATTTTCTGGGTGAAAATGGCTTGGCTCATTACCCCCGGAGGCTCAATAAGCTTCAATTTTGTTTTAAATTTCATCTGGGAATGGGTATTCCCTTGGGTATTTGTTCAACGGTTCCCAATTGGGTTTGGGCGCGGTTTCGGGCAGCTGTTTTGGTTCTTCCGTCAACTCAAAAGCTGCCAGTTGGTCGGAAATAACTTTTTCCTGAATGGATTGATAATGCTTGAAACTCACGCCTAATTCATGAAGCGCAGGGGGAAGGGCATCAGGGACGAAATTGCCAAATTGCATGAAATACAGCAACTCTTCTTCTTTGCGTTTGAGGAGGAGAGATGCAATGTCCGCCAACGGGAGCATGTCGAATAACTGCTCTAAATCTGGGAAGAGAGGGAGGAATCTTTCCACCAAAACATCTTTGAGCGACTGTGTTGCTGCCTCGAACTCTTGCCAAAGCAATTCCGCTGCGGTTTTGTCATCCATTCGTTTGCTGCCCCTGTCCATGTGCTCGCCCAGCGCCGCTACCTAGACCAATCCTACCTATTTGTGTCCCACAACATCCCGGTGAGCTGCCTCGGTATCATTTTTCTCATCCGCAATGATCGCTTGGCTCAATCGGAACTGTTCCGCCTCAGCATCATCCCGGTATTCCAGCACATTACCGCCAATCTCTAACAAAGCCTGCTTCACCTCTGCCGGTGTGACGTAGAAGAACTCGCGGCGATTATTGATGCGATTGACCTTTGCCTGGGCAAATCGTTGGTGCAGAGCAGTCTCAATGCCCACGGCATCATCAGAAAAATGCAATGCATGAACATCAAAATTAAACGGCACCGAAGCATCGCCCAATTCCCGAACCCGATCCATCGGATCCAGGCGCCGGGTCATACCAATCTTGACCATACGCTCCCCAAAACTACCAATATTGGAAATCACATAAACGTAGCCAGCCCGAATATTTCCGTGTCGATAATCGACATTATCAATGCCTTTATTGATCTCGACAAGCTTATTTTCCAGATCCGCTATCTCGTCATCGCGACCCGATTCCTGTAGCCTGGCAATGGCGTTTTCGTAGTGGCGCTTTTCTTTTTCTAAACGCTCTCGTTCGGCATTTAACTCGGCCTGGGCTTTCTTTTCTTCCCGCAACCGTGCCCGCTCTTCCCGCTCCGCCTCCTTGGCGGCCTTCTTTGCCTCCAGGTGCTGGGCAGCCAAGCGCAGTTCTTCCATCCTGAGTTCGTGATACTCATTTGAGATTCGCAGGTCAATCATGTTGCCCATCCGCTCTACCTGCTCCTTCGCCTTCACGAGTCGCTTTTGTGCAGTTTCCAAACTGCCTGCCTTGAGCTTCACGATCGCGTTTTCCACCTCGGCGTTATATGAGCGCAGCGCCAACTTGGACATTCTTTTTATAAAATTTTTCCCCTCACGTGCGGAATTATTAAAGATGAATGCCATTGTGGCGGTGGTGGCTTGTCCATCGCGCACTAGTTGTCGTGCTCGGTCGCGGGTATCCTTGAGCGCTTGTTCCAACTGGACCGATGCTTCCGCGGGATTCTCGAATTCAAGCCACCCAAAGTCTTGGAGATGCAGTATATCCCGGGCACTGATGATTTCCGCATCAAGTTGAGTTATTTCGGACTTTAGGTTTTCCAACCTGGTGATGGCGATATCCCGCATTTGTTCGAATTCCTGGGCGGCACGTTGACGGGTTTGTTCCAACTGTGTGAGCTCTTGCGATAGCTGCATCCGATAGCCCTGCATGCGCATTATGTCCCCGCCACCCAGGTTTGCTAATAGTTGTTCCAGTTGCGCGATTCTATTTTTGAGCTCTGCGTTTTCGCGTTTTGCGGCGCTGCCAAACATGGGTCTCCTTAAAAGAGTAAGGGTTGGGTAAATCATGAAGGTGAAACTTCACTTTACAATAGCGCTTATCTATTGCAGATTTTTGAGATTTTCCTTCAAGGCCCGTCTTAGCCCCCGTCGTCAAGCAAGCGGCAACCCGCTATACCATAAAACCGATTTGCATTCTGATTTCGCCCCCACTATAGTGGCCACGGAAGTTTGAAATAGAAGGTAGTTCCGCAACCGATTGCCGGAATCACCATCGCTCAAGTTTCACCGTAGACCGTCGGTCAGCCGCGCCATTTCGCATATGGGGTGTTGCGGCTCGAAGATGTCTAACACGTAATCACAACATAATCACACAGTGTGTCGTGTTAGGCTGGCCCACGCAGGAGTCACTTTTGCGCCATCCTCCTCCTGGAGTATTGTGCCCTGTGCTCTTGTACGGGGCTTTTGGTTTTCTCGGGTTCCATTCCTTGAAGCAGGGGGCACACCTCAAAAGGATCAGCCTGGAGGCCAAAACGCTCCGGCGGATAACCTCACATTGTTATGAATTCAGGAAGGAGGCGAAGTAGTGGCAAATCCCAAGAACGAAGCATCGTTGGCAGAGCTCAAGCAGCGGTTTACCGAAACCGATTCGCTGGTGCTCACCGAATACCGCGGCCTGACTGTGGCACAGACCACCGAGCTGCGTAAGGCTCTTGGTGCTGACGTCCAGTACTCCATCGCCAAGAACACCCTGCTGAAGTTGGCTGCCAAGCATGCGGGTGTGGAAGGCCTTGACGACCTGCTCGTCGGCCCCACCGCTGTTGCCTTTATCCAAGGCGAAGCCGTTGATGCTGCTAAGGCACTGAAGAAGTTCGCAGCCGAAAACAAGGCTCTTGTTGTCAAGGGTGGTTACATGGATGGTAATCCATTGACCGCCGAACAGGTTGATGCCATCGCTGAACTGGACAACCGCGAAACCACTTTGGCAAAGCTGGCTGGTGCCATGAAGGGCAGCCTGTCCAAGGCCGCCGCACTCTTCAACGCTCCGGCTTCCCAGGTTGCTCGGCTGTCTGCCGCGCTTCAGGAGAAAAAGGAAGCGGAAGCCTAATCGGTTTCCGCCCACCACCCCTACACCACTATTTTCTGTTTCACCGAAAGGAACACCATTATGGCTAAGCTCACCAAGGACGAGCTCATCGAAGCTTTCAAGGAAATGACTCTCATCGAACTTTCCGAATTCGTGAAGGAATTCGAAGAGGTATTCGACGTGACCGCTGCTGCTCCGGTTGCTGTTGCTGCCGCTGCCGCTCCGGGCGCTGCCGCTGCTGCTGAGGAAGAGAAGGACGAGTTCGACGTCATCATCGAAGACGCTGGCGCTAAGAAGATCGGCGTCATCAAGGCTGTGCGTGAACTCGTGTCCAGCCTGGGCCTGAAGGAAGCTAAGGAACTGGTTGAGTCCGCTCCTAAGGCTGTCCTCGAAGGCGCCAACAAGGAAGACGCTGAGGCTGCTAAGGCTAAGCTGGAAGAAGCTGGCGCTAAGGTTACCCTCAAGTAATCCTTATACTTGTGCGACCCCCATCGTGATCGGTGGGGGTTATTTTTTGCTTGACGACGCCCACGGCCACCCATCGCATGGTCGAGCAGGCCCCCGGCAGTGCCCCGGCCTACCAACCCATAAAAAGGTAGCGGTTTTTCTGAGCTAGACTTTCTCGATTCAGTACCCATGAGCAGGCCGAATTGAAACCAAAACTCCAGTTCAGAACCTTTGCTACGCACGTGCCATCTGGGTAGCTTCAGCGCTATCAGGACGTGGGGGATTGGGTGCCGGAGGGCGTCGTAACGCGCGAAGGGGGAGGGGTCACGGTAGGAAAGCATATGAGGTTTGCATTAGAATCAGTACCCATGCTTCCAAAGTCACGAATTGTTTCAGCCCTTGCGATTGGTCTTGGACTAGCGCTCGTGGCGTGGGGGGTGCTTTTTCCGCGTATTGTTCCCACCGATGCTCGCCTGCCGTTGTCGTTGAAGCAAACAACCATGACTTTGGTCGACCAACATGCCACGCAACGTATACCTAACGATGGCACAACCTACACCGGCCCCATGACTAAGCAGTATCATGCCGAGCTGTTGCCGCCGGTGGATCAGGAGGTGGCAACCGCCCGCATTGGTGTGAGTCTCATGCGGGGCGAACACGGTCCCGAAGGGGCGATTCAGGCCTCTGACCTCGATCGACTTGTGGAGGCCACCGTATGGACCTACACCTTTAAGCGCACCACCGGTATGAACACTTCGCCGGTGAAATTCGTGAACATGCCGGCCACTGGTGCCATTGACGTGGATTTTTCCGGCTATTGGGTGAAATTCCCGCTCGACGCGAAGCAAACCAGCTATGAGGTATTTGATGCCACGCTGCGTCGGACCGCGCCTGCCGTGTATAAGGATTCCCAGGAACGCAACGGGCGCACCATTTACCACTATCAGCAAAAGATTGATCCGACGAATACCGCGGATTTGTATTCCACATTCTTCACCACCATTAAGCTGCCGATTAAGCCTGCGCCGCCGGCCGACAAGCCGCAGGACATTGAGGCGTACCTGTTTCATTCCGGGGTCCGCGACTATTACGTGGACCAGATCAGCGGCATGATCGTCGACATGTCCGAAAATATTATCGATTATTACGGTGATCGTAATGGCGGCAAGCTTGCCGACGCCCACCTGTTTGCCGGCAAGATGAGCAATGAGCAGTCGGCGGCCATGTTGGCGCAGGCGGCGCAGCTAAGCGACGGGCATATCATGCGCATCATTACTTGGGTGGTGTTGGGATTGGGCGTGGTCGTCACCTTCGCCGGCATCATGGGGGCGTTCGGGGTAGGGCGCCGCCAGGACGAGTATGCCGAAGACCTGGAAGAAGACTAAAGAAATGTAACGTCCCCCACTGTTATGGTGATTATTTCCGTGGATGCTGCTATGGTGTGTGCTGAGCACCCAATGGTGATAGTCAGAGCAATTTTTAATATAATATTGGCACAAACAGAGTGATTTCGGCGCGAGCGATCGGCACATTTCGGCAGCATCTGAGCAGTATTGACAGATGTGCTTTACAAAAGTAGAAAAAGTGTATATCATGGTTCTTTGCGCTGGAATCTTCTAAGCCTTTCATGTCACGACCTTGTTCAACCGGGTAGCAAAAAACCCAATTTGACAAGGTCATTCAGTGCTATTTACTGGCGCTTGAGGTTTAGGGATTCCCTTGCAGACCAAATTGCTCATTTACCAGCGGTTTTGGTGGCCAATATTGCGGGGTCACCATCCGCGTGAGGTGCTGGAAGGACCCATCTTGGCAGTCTCCCGCCAGACCAAGGCCACTATCCCTGGGGCTCCCGAACGGAAGTCGTTTGCGAAGATTCAATCACCCATCGAAGTCCCAGGCTTATTAGATATTCAATTGGAGTCTTTTGCTTGGTTGATCGGTTCGCCGGAGTGGCGTGCCCGTCGTCAGGCCGAATTGGGTGAAGACGTTCGAGTAACCAGTGGGTTAGAGGATATTCTCGAAGAACTCTCACCGATTCAAGACTATTCCGGCAATATGTCCTTGTCGTTGTCGGAACCCCGCTTTGAGGAGATGAAAAACTCCATTGACGAGTGTAAAGACAAGGATATCAATTACTCCGCGCCATTATATGTGACCGCCGAGTTCATCAATAACGAAACCCAGGAAATCAAGTCCCAAACCGTGTTCATTGGGGATTTCCCCATGATGACCGACAAGGGCACATTCATTGTAAACGGTACCGAGCGGGTGGTGGTTTCCCAGCTGGTGCGTTCCCCTGGCGTGTATTTCGACCAAACCATTGATAAGTCCACCGAGCGTCCGCTGCATTCCGTGAAGGTCATTCCGTCGCGGGGTGCCTGGTTGGAGTTCGACGTGGACAAGCGCGATACCGTGGGGGTGCGTATCGACCGGAAGCGCCGCCAGCCGGTGACCGTGCTGCTCAAGGCGTTGGGGTGGACCACCGAGCAGATAGTCGAACGGTTCGGCTTCTCGGAAATAATGATGTCCACGCTGGAAAACGACGGCGTGGCCAACATGGATGAGGCGCTGCTGGAAATCTACCGCAAGCAGCGCCCCGGCGAGCAGCCCACTCGGGACTTGGCGCAATCGCTGTTGGAAAACTCGTTCTTCCGCCCCAAGCGCTATGACCTGGCCAAGGTGGGCCGGTATAAGTTCAACCGCAAACTCGGCCTGGGCGGCGACCACGATGGGCTGATGACGCTCACGGAAGAAGACATAGCCACCACCATCGAGTATTTGGTGCGGCTACATGTTGGTGAGACCTCCATGACCTCACCCACCGGCGAAATCATACCCGTGGAAACTGACGACATTGACCACTTTGGTAACCGTCGGTTGCGTACCGTGGGCGAGCTCATCCAAAACCAGGTTCGGGTGGGCCTGTCCCGCATGGAACGGGTCGTGCGCGAGCGCATGACCACCCAGGATGCGGAGTCCATCACCCCGACCTCCCTGATTAATGTGCGGCCGGTGTCTGCTGCCATTCGGGAGTTCTTCGGCAGCTCCCAGCTGTCGCAGTTCATGGACCTCAATAACTCCCTGTCCGGCCTGACCCACAAACGGCGTCTGTCCGCCCTGGGCCCGGGCGGTTTGTCCCGTGAACGCGCCGGCATTGAGGTGCGTGACGTGCACGCCTCCCACTATGGCCGCATGTGCCCGATCGAAACCCCCGAAGGCCCGAACATTGGGTTGATCGGTTCCCTGGCGTCGTACGCTCGGGTGAATTCCTTCGGCTTTATCGAAACCCCATACCGCAAGGTGGTTGACGGCGTGGTCACGGATGAGGTGGATTACCTCACCGCCGACGAGGAAGACCGCTATGTGGTGGCCCAGGCCAACACCAAGTTTGACGAGAACGGGGTCATTACCGAAGACCGCGTGACCGTGCGCCTGAAAAAGGGCGACATCCAGGTGGTGGATGGCAAGGACATCAACTACATGGACGTGTCGCCGCGGCAGATGGTGTCCGTCGCCACCGCCATGATTCCGTTCTTGGAGCACGACGACGCGAACCGTGCCCTCATGGGTGCGAACATGCAGCGTCAGGCCGTGCCGCTGGTGCGTTCCGAGGCGCCGCTGGTTGGCACCGGCATGGAGCTGCGTGCCGCCTACGATGCGGGCGACCTGATTATCAGTAAGAAGGCCGGCGTGGTCGAAACCGTGTGCGCCGACTACATCACCATCATGGGTGATGACGGGGTGCGCGACACCTACATGCTGCGCAAATTCGAACGCACGAACCAAGGCACCTCGTATAACCAGAAGCCGCTCGTGGACGAGGGCGACCGGGTGGAGGAAGGTCAGGTCGTGGCCGACGGCCCCGGCACCCACAACGGGGAAATGGCATTGGGCCGGAACCTGCTCGTGGCATTCATGCCGTGGGAGGGTCACAACTACGAGGACGCCATCATCCTGAACCAGCGCCTGGTGGAGGAGGACATTTTGACCTCCATCCACATTGAGCAGCATGAAATTGATGCGCGCGACACCAAGCTGGGTGCCGAGGAGATCACCCGGGAAATCCCGAACGTGTCCGAAGACGTGCTCAAGGACCTGGACGAGCGGGGCATTGTGCGCATCGGCGCCGACGTGCGTGACGGCGACATTCTGGTGGGCAAGGTGACTCCCAAGGGTGAAACCGAGCTGACCCCGGAGGAGCGCCTGCTGCGCGCCATCTTTGGCGAGAAGGCCCGTGAGGTGCGTGACACCTCGATGAAGGTGCCGCACGGTGAGACCGGTAAGGTCATTGGGGTGCGCCGCTTCTCCCGGGAAGATGAGGACGATCTGGGCCCGGGCGTCAATGAGATGATTCGGGTGTATGTGGCCCAGAAACGGAAGATCCAGGATGGCGATAAGCTGGCCGGTCGGCACGGCAACAAGGGTGTGGTGGGGAAGATCCTGCCGCAGGAAGACATGCCGTTCCTGCCCGACGGCACCCCGGTCGATGTGATCCTCAATACGCACGGTGTGCCGCGTCGTATGAACATCGGCCAGGTGCTGGAGGTTCACCTGGGTTGGTTGGCAGCTGCCGGCTGGAAGGTCGACGTGAACGATCCCGCCAACGCCAAGCTGCTGGAGACCCTGCCCGAGGACCTGTACGATGTGCCCGCCGGCTCGTTGACCGCCACCCCGGTGTTCGACGGTGCCACGAACGACGAGATTGCCGGCCTGCTCGCCAATTCCCTGCCCAACCGCGACGGGGACGTGATGGTGAACGCCGATGGTAAGGCCCAGCTTTTCGACGGCCGTTCCGGCGAGCCGTTCCCCTACCCGGTGTCGGTCGGCTACATGTACATTCTGAAGCTGCACCACCTGGTGGACGAGAAGATTCACGCCCGCTCCACCGGTCCGTACTCCATGATTACCCAACAGCCGCTGGGCGGTAAGGCCCAATTCGGTGGCCAGCGCTTCGGCGAAATGGAGGTGTGGGCCATGCAAGCCTACGGCGCCGCCTACACGCTGCAAGAGCTGCTCACCATCAAGTCCGACGACGTGGTGGGCCGCGTGAAGGTGTATGAGGCCATTGTGAAGGGTGAAAACATCCCCGACCCGGGCATTCCCGAGTCGTTCAAGGTGTTGCTCAAGGAATTGCAGTCCCTGTGCCTGAACGTGGAGGTTTTGTCCGCCGATGGCACCCCGATGGAACTGTCGGGCTCCGACGATGATGATTTTGACCAGGCTGGTGCCTCAATGGGTATCAACTTGAGCCGCGATGAGCGTTCCGACGCTGACATTGCCTAACGGTATTTCACCACACTTCTTTAAGAAAGGGAGCTACGTGCTCGACGTCAACTTCTTCGAAGAGCTTCGCATCGGCCTGGCGACCGCTGACGACATCCGCCGGTGGTCGAAGGGCGAGGTTAAGAAGCCGGAGACCATCAACTACCGTACCCTAAAGCCCGAAAAGGACGGCCTGTTCTGCGAACGGATTTTCGGTCCCACCCGGGACTGGGAGTGCGCCTGCGGCAAATACAAGCGGGTTCGCTACAAGGGCATCATTTGTGAACGCTGCGGCGTGGAAGTCACCAAGTCCAAGGTGCGCCGCGAACGCATGGGCCATATCGAATTGGCGGCCCCGGTCACCCACATTTGGTATTTCAAGGGTGTGCCGTCCCGCCTGGGCTACCTGCTGGACCTGGCCCCCAAGGATCTCGAACGCATCATCTATTTCGCGGCCAATATCATCACCAGTGTGGATGATGAGGCCCGCCATAATGACCTCACCACCCTCGAAGCGGAAATGCTGCTGGAAAAGAAGGATGTGGAGGCCGATGCGGAATCCGAGCTTGCGGAGCGGGCCCAAAAACTGGAAGAGGACCTGGCTGAACTAGAGGCCGCGGGCGCCAAGGCGGACGCGCGTCGTAAAGTGCAAAACGCTGCCGACAAGGAAATGCAGCACATTCGGGAGCGCATGGAGCGGGAAATCGACCGCCTGGAGGAAATTTGGCAAACCTTTGTCAAACTGTCCCCCAAGCAAATGATTATCGACGAAACCATCTACGAGGAACTCGTCGACCGCTATGAGGACTACTTCACCGGCGGCATGGGTGCCGAAGCAATTCAAACACTCATTCGGAACTTTGATCTTGATGCGGAGGCCGAAGAGCTGCGCACCATCATCGCCGAGGGCAAGGGCCAAAAGAAAATGCGGGCCCTTAAACGCCTCAAGGTGGTGGCCGCGTTCCAACGCTCCGGCAACGATCCCGCCGGCATGGTGCTCGACTGCATTCCGGTCATCCCCCCGGAGCTGCGCCCCATGGTGCAACTCGACGGTGGCCGCTTCGCCACCTCTGACCTCAACGACCTGTACCGGCGCGTCATCAACCGCAACAACCGCCTCAAGCGCATGATCGACCTCGGCGCCCCCGAGATCATCGTCAATAACGAGAAGCGCATGCTGCAGGAATCCGTCGACGCCCTGTTCGACAACGGTCGTCGGGGACGCCCCGTCACCGGCCCGGGCAACCGACCCCTGAAATCCCTGTCCGACCTGCTCAAGGGCAAGCAGGGTCGGTTCCGCCAAAACCTGCTTGGTAAGCGCGTGGACTACTCCGGGCGTTCCGTTATTATTGTCGGCCCGCAGCTCAAACTGCACGAGTGCGGCCTGCCGAAGCTCATGGCACTGGAACTGTTCAAGCCGTTCGTCATGAAACGGCTGGTCGAACACGACTTCGCCCAAAACATCAAGTCCGCCAAGCGCATGGTGGAACGCCACCGGCCCGAGGTGTGGGATGTGCTGGAAGAAGCCATCGCCGAACACCCGGTGATGCTCAACCGTGCCCCCACCCTGCACCGTCTGGGTATCCAAGCCTTCGAACCGAAACTCATCGAAGGCAAGGCCATCCAGCTGCACCCGCTGGCCTGTGAAGCCTTCAACGCCGACTTCGACGGCGACCAAATGGCCGTGCACCTGCCGCTGTCCGCGGAGGCGCAGGCGGAAGCCCGCATCCTCATGCTGGCATCCAATAACATCCTGTCGCCGGCATCCGGCAAGCCACTGGCCATGCCCCGCCTGGACATGGTGACCGGCCTGTACTACCTCACCATGGACAAGCGCGAGGACGAATTCGGCGGCCAAGGCGCCTACCGGCCCGCCACCGCCGACGGCCCTGCCACCGGCGTGTACTCCTCCGTGGCGGAAGCCATCATGGCCAAAGACCGCGGCGTGTTGGGTCTGCAAGCCAAAATCAAGGTGCGCATCTCCCACCTGCGGCCCCCCGCCGACATCGAGGCGGAGCACTTCCCCGACGGTTGGGAGCACGGCCAAACCTGGCTGGCGGAAACCACCCTGGGCCGCATCCTCTTCAACGAGCTGCTGCCCTGGAACTACCCGTACCTTGAAGGCGTCATGGTGCGCAAAGGCGGAGGCACCGACAAAATCATGCTGGGCGACGTCATTAACGACCTCGCCGCTAAATACCCCATGATTACCGTTGCCCAAACCATGGACAAGATGAAGGATGCCGGCTTCTATTGGGCTACCCGCTCCGGTGTCACCATTGCCATGTCCGACGTGCTGGTGTTGGACAACAAGGAAGAAATGCTCGAATCCTATGAGGCCGAGGCCCAGGAGATCGAACGCAAATACTGGGAGCAGGGTGCTCTCACCACCCGCGACCGGTACGAACGCCTGGTCGAATTGTGGAAGCACGCCACCGACACGGTGGGTAAGGCCGTGGAAGAGCTCTACCCGGACGACAACCCAATCCCCATGATTGTGAAGTCCGGTGCTGCCGGTAACATGCGTCAAATCTGGACGCTGGCCGGCATGAAGGGCATGGTGGTGAACTCCAAGGGTGATTACATCACCCGACCGATTAAAACCTCCTTCCGGGAAGGCCTGTCGGTGTTGGAGTACTTCAATAACTCCCACGGCTCCCGCAAGGGCCTGGCCGACACCGCGCTGCGTACCGCCGACTCGGGCTACCTCACCCGTCGTCTCGTGGACGTGGCACAGGACGTCATTGTTCGGGAAGAAGACTGCGGCACCACCCAAGGCATCCGCGTCCCAATTTCCGAGGAAGTCAAGGACGTCGAAGGCAACGTCGTGGGCTACACACCGCACCCCATGATCGAAACCTCCGTGTCTGGCCGTGCCCTCGCCAAGGCAGTTACCCAAGGCGACGAAGTGCTGGCCGAAGCCGGCGACTACCTCACCGACGAACTGGTCACCAAACTCGTCAACGCTGGGGTGGACAAAGTTCGGGTTCGCTCCGTGCTCACCTGCCAAACCACCACCGGCGTGTGCGCCAAGTGCTATGGCATTTCCATGGCCTCCGGCAAGCAGGTCGACATTGGCGAAGCGGTGGGCATTGTGGCCGCCCAATCCATTGGCGAGCCCGGCACCCAGCTGACGATGCGTACCTTCCACCAGGGTGGTGTTGGTGGCGACATCACCGGCGGTCTGCCCCGCGTGCAGGAACTCTTCGAAGCCCGCGTGCCCAAGAACCGCGCCCCCATCGCCTCGGTGGCCGGCACGGTACACCTGGAAGACGAAGGCAACTTCTACACCCTCACCATCACCCCGGATGATGGTTCGGACGATGTGGTGTACGAGAAACTGTCCAAGCGTCAAGGCCTGGCCAACGTGCGCGTGCCCATGAGCTCCAACCCGGGCGCCTGGATCGAACGCACCCTGGCCGAAGGCGACCATGTGGAAATCGGCGACCGCCTCCTGCGCGGCCCCGCCGACCCCCACGACGTTCTGGAAATCCTGGGCCGCCGCGGTGTGGAACAGCACCTGGTTGATGAAGTGCAGGCCGTGTACCGCGCCCAAGGCGTGGCCATCCACGACAAGCACATCGAAATCATCATCCGCCAAATGCTGCGCCGCGGCACCGTGATCGAATCCGGCTCTACCGAATTCCTTCCCGGCACCCTCGTCGACCTGGCCGAGGCCAAGGCTGCCAACACGGAGGCCATCAAGGCCGGTGGTCGGGTTGCCGAGTTGCGCTCCGAAATCATGGGCATCACCAAGGCATCCCTGGCCACCGAGTCCTGGCTATCGGCCGCATCCTTCCAGGAAACCACCCGCGTGCTCACCGATGCCGCCATCAATAAGCGTTCCGACAAGCTGATTGGCCTGAAAGAGAACGTGATTATTGGTAAGCTCATTCCGGCCGGCACCGGCATCGCCCGGTATCGCAATATTGCGGTGAAGCCCACCGAGGCCGCCCGCAATGCCGCGTACTCCATCCCCACCTACGGTGACGCCATCTACGGTGACGATGGGTACGGTGACTTTACGGGTGCCTCCGTCCCACTGGACGAAGCATTCGACATGTAGTCAGCCAAGAATCCGCAATTTCTGGTCTGCATAACCCGCCCCACCTGGGTAACCGTGGTGGGGCG
>CAJZGD010000045.1 GCA_915275065.1 uncultured Corynebacterium sp.
GTGGGGCGCCGTGGCCGACCCGCCCTCGTCTATTATTCGCGGGTGCCGGATAACCGCGCTATCGCCTTGGAATACATCACTTTGGTGCGGGTTTTTGCCCAATATTTGTCGGAAACCACCGACGACCCGCAGGCTGCCGCCTACGATATTGGCCGCACCTGGGCGAGGCAAATATCCACGGAACCATGTGACGAATCAGAACTCTTGGTTCGGCTGGCCCAAATGGGTTTCGACCCGGTCCCCGTCGAGGAATCACGCAACCAGGCAGATACCCAACTGGCTGCGCCGCTAGCCGAACAGTCGGACACGCAGCAGCCTAAGGCACCAGGAACGGCAACCACGACGGATGGGATCGTCCCGGACCGCCACGGCCGCCCGATCATTAAGCTGCGCTCCTGCCCATTCCTGCACCCACACAAGGACACTCCCGCCACAGTGTGTGACATTCACATGGGCATGCTTGCCGCCCGGACGGGCCCCGATGGGCAACATTTCACGCTCACACCACACCATGGTGACGCCCTCTGCCACGTAATGGCCATCGATGATCACACACCTACCGCAAACACTGGCAATTCCCCACCATATAGCAGTAATCCCAGCGACGTTGATACCTGCAATTTGCGAATTTTTGCTACAGAGAGCGGTAAGATAAAATCCGGCCATTCAGAGTCGTCCGATTCGGAAAAAACCACCGATAACCACCGATAACACATCCAAAAGTTTTTCTTATCCACTCCGTTTCAATTGAGAGGTCTCATGCTGACAGAAGTCCCTCCCATTCACGACACCGGGAAGGGCGCCGGCCGCGTCCTTACCATGTCGTCTATAGCGTTTACCCTCATGTTTGCCGTATGGCTCATGTTCGGTATTCTTGGCGTTCCCATTCAAAAGGAACTAGCACTCACCGATGAACAACTATCGTGGATTTCCGCGCTAGCGGTGTTGAATGGCTCCATGTGGCGACTGCCGGCTGGTATCCTCACCGACCGGATTGGTGGCCGCAAAATCACCATTGTCGTGCTCTTCCTCACCGCCATCCCAGCATTCCTGGTTTCCCAGGCCAATAGCTACATCACGGTACTAGCACTCGCCTTCCTTGTTGGTTTCGCCGGTAACCTTTTCTCTGTGGGGACGGCCTGGAACTCTGCCTGGTTCGGGAAGGAACGTCAAGGCCTGGCATTGGGGATCTTCGGCGCCGGCAATGTGGGCGCGTCGGTCACGAAATTTATTGGCCCGCCGCTGATCGCCGCCACCGCCGGTGCTACCTACGCTTTTGGTATTCAGGGTGGATGGCGACTCATCCCCGTCATCTACGCCGTGCTCCTTATTATCGTGGGCATTCTCACCCTCATCATCGTGCCGAAGAATGACCGGGCACCGGGCACCTCCAAGCCGATTTCGGAAATGCTGCAACCGCTACGACACATCCGCGTCTGGCGGTTCTCACTCTATTATGTGACTGTCTTCGGCGCCTATGTGGCGCTTTCCGCCTGGCTACCAAAATATTACGTGGATAATTTCGATGTAAGCCTCACCACCGCAGGCTTATTGACGGCCACATATATTTTCCCGGCATCCCTACTGCGACCCCTGGGCGGCTGGATGTCGGACCGGTGGGGGGCGCGAAGGGTCATGTATGCCACCTTTGGGATCATGCTGATTACTAGTGGGATTCTCACCATGCCTGACGGCCATATCACCATTTACCACCCAGATGGCAGTGAATCCGATCTCATGTTCTATGAGATTTCGTTGCCGTTCTTCGTGCTCCTCGTGTTTATTTTGGGCTGCGCCATGGGCTTTGGTAAGGCCGCCGTCTATAAGCACATACCCGACTATTTCCCGGACAATGTGGGGTCCGTGGGCGGCCTGGTGGGCATGCTTGGTGGCCTGGGTGGTTTTATCCTGCCGCCACTTTTCGCATACACCAAGACCTGGTCTGGCTTCCCCAGCTCAACGTTCTTCTGCATCTTTGTGTTGGTGGCGATTTCCTTCGCCTGGATGCATCTGACGGTGTATCGCTTGATGCATAGGGCAACGCCGAAACTAGCTCGGGAAATTGAGGAGCCTGTCAACGCATAAGCCATCACGTCACCGTAAAATCATTCACCACAATGGCGTAGCCGGATAATCAAAATACTTATGTGACTTGCATGCAGGCTCATAGGTTTCCCAGGATTCGCTGTGGTCAGCAATATAATTTCAGGTATCTGCTACTGGTTTTACGGTGCATATTGAAATTGTAAGGCTTCCTAACTTATTAGTGGTGCCATAGTTTATTGGCGCCACTTTTAGAAATTGTGTATGGTCTGTGAAGTAACTGGACAATCACGCCACATAGATATTCCGCTATCAACCTTGTTTTTGCTCCCAGCCGTACCATTGCCAGGAAAGCCATTACCCCGCCTATGATTCATCCGCCCCGCCCCCGCCCAGTGACCGAGCTGTTTCCCGAGTCTCTGCGGCTAAGCCCCAAACAGCGCGCAGTACTTGATGCCCTCGATGCGTTTCCCAATGGCGCCAAGGTGGGTGAGATCGCCAAAGCTCTTGGCATGCATACTAATACTGCCCGTGGGCATTTAGAGGAGCTGGTGGCCATGAAGGCAGTTTTTGCGGTTGCGGCACCCACCGCCGGCCGGGGCCGCCCACAATTAATCTATAAGCTGCGTATCCCAAATAATAAAACTATTGCCGACCAGTACCTGGCGTTGATTAATATTATGGCGCACCATCTCGAAGAAAATGCGGGTAGCCATGCCAAGCAATTAGCGCAGCAGATTGGGCGGGAGGCCGGGGCGCGGCTTATCGACGAGGGGTTCAGTTCTGCCAATATCCAAGAGGCGGTGGATGCCCTGTGTAAGCACCTGCGGGATATGGGTTTCGACCCGGAAGTCATTACCACCACCACAAACTCCCACAAGAAGCGGGTTGACGTGTGCATGCATTCCTGCCCGTTTGTGAGCAAGGATGGGGAGCTGAAAGATTTCGTGTGTGATGTGCATCAGGGCATGATGCAACACCATAAAGACCTCTCCCCACTGCATATTGACCTGCAGCCACTCCTGGCCGACGGCAAATGCATGGTGTCAATCTCGGAGGTTGATGAGGATGAATCGATCAACGATGAGCAATGAAAAGCTCACCGGCTAGTTTCCATTAAAGTCATGGTCAGACCATTTTTTAGTGATTTTTTGGTTAGCATGTAGGGAAAAGAGTTATCGCCCCATGGTGACGAATGCTGGTTTTCATTGCACCGTCACTAGTGCTACTGAAACTTGCTTAAGGAACCCCGGAAACCATGACCACTCGTGACGTCACATCGGCATCCCGAAACTTACTGATTATTTATTGGATAGTCTCCGCGTTCTGCTCCTACCAGCTTGGGATGGCACTGCGAGCCGCCACGAATCTTGTCGGCTTTGCGACGTTTTATCTGGAGTTCATGGCCCTCGTGTTGAGCCCAATCTTCATGGCATCGTCCCTAGTGCTGTGCACGTTTCCAGAGCACACCCCACACGTCTGGCGGAAAATCCGCATCCCCACCATCCTCATCTGGGTCATTGTCACCATAGAGGTGTGGCTTATGGACGATGGTGACGCGGCCCGTGATTACCCCAACCCGTTCATGTCCCTGGTCAATAGGCACATAGGGGGCGACCCAGAAAGAACGTATCTCCTGGTGGCCGGCGTGTTCTTCATCATTGCCGTCGCATGCTATGTCACGATCTTTGTCATCGGTATGCGGACGCGGTCACACACCGACCCAGAAACCCAGAAAGCTCCGCCGCCACCACCTCGTGCGGAACAATCCGATATTTACCCCTGGTCCGGCCGACGCTTCATAGAAATTGCCCCAAGGACAGGGAAAATGGCACCACGAGACGAACGAATTCCCAGCACCCTACTATGGATAGGATTATCCTTCACGGTGCCATTCGGGATCATACTGCTGCTTGGTATCATGTCGGATCCAGACGGAACCGCATGGCTGATGCTGGGAAGTTTCATCATGTATTTTACGACCTTCCCCCTCCTGCTTCTCAGCTTTGTTTTCCTCGCATACCCCAAGGATCAACGACTCTTTCCGCACGCAAAGGCGCCATTCATCGGTTTTTGGATCATGGCGGCGCTGGCGATAACCACATGGATGATTCCACGGATAGCGTTCATCCATGCCACCAATGCCCAAACCAGGTTCTTCGATTACACCACCGCATTCCTAGTGGTCATCACGCTGGGGTTTTGGCTCTGGCTGTTAGGCACTGGGGGAACGCTACGCGGCCGATCGCACTCCGCCTGACCAGGCGTCGACAAGCAAATTAATGTTGCATGACCCACTGGGACGAATTGGCTGCCTGCACAAAATTATAGGTTTGCTCGCCTTCGATAATGAGGACCTTCGCCCCACCCGGAAGATTCTCGCACAAATCAATGCGCTGCCGCTGGTATTCGTGGGGTTCAGCCTTACCCTGCGCCACCGACACCAGAGTATTATTGCCATCCTTCGGGGCGGCAACATTACCCGTCACATTCTGCCCCAGGGCCAGCGTGATGTCTGCCTGCTCAGCGCCCGGGCACACCACCACAAACCTGTCGGCATCGGTAAACACCGATTTGAAGGTGAGCGAGGTTTTCTCCGCCCGCTGGCTTAAATATTGTTGCAATGGGTCACGGCCGCTGAACGCCCACACCGCAACGCCAATCACCACCACTACGATGGCAACCACTGCTATCAATATTTTCTTTATCATTTGTTCACAACCACCTTCACTGGTTTCGCCACATCGAGATGATACACAGTCAACCCGGCTTCCCGTGCCTCACCCAAAATGGTCTCATCAATAGGTTCGGTCGATAGCACCATGACGGTGGGGCCCGCGCCAGATAAATATGCAGCATAGCCGCGATTCCGCAACCGATTCACCCATTCCGCGGTGATTGGCAACACATCCGCCCGGTAAGGTTGGTGCAGGCGGTCCCGAGTGCCCTCCCACAATAATTCCGGGTGGTGCTGCAACGCCACCGTCATCACCGCACAGCGGGACACATTAAACCGGGCATCCAAGTGGGTCACATCCGACGGCAGCACCCGCCGCACCGCCTCGGTGGAGGCGTGAAAACTCGGCACCAACGCGGTCGCAAGAATGTTCGGATGAACCGGGATTCCTACCGCCTTATACTGTGGTTCCGTGCGACCATCGACGGGAATCTCCGTCCACGACACCACCGCATCCCCCAACACAGAGGCGGCGGCATTATCCGGGTGCCCCTCAAACGCGGACGAAAGCTGCACCACCTGTGCATCATCGAGCGGAAAGCCGCACAGCCCATTCGCGGCCGCCACCCCAGCCACCGCCGCCGCCGCCGACGAACCCAAACCCCGAGACTGCGGAATCACATTATGGCACACCACCCGCAACCCCGGCGCGATAGCGTCGCAGGCTTTCAGGCCGGTGCGAAGCGCCTTGACCACCAGGTGGGAGCCGTCGAGCGGGAGTTCGCCGTGGCCCTCGCCGAAAACCTCAACTTCGAGGCCTGCGGGGGTTACCTCAACTTCCACAGTGTCGTAGAGGGCAAGAGCAAGGCCAAGCGTGTCGAAGCCGGGCCCGAGATTAGCGGACGAGGCGGGGACGGTGACGGTCACTTTGGTGCCAACGGGGAGTTCGGTGGGCATGGTGGGGTCCTTATCGTTGTGAGCTCTGATTGATTGCCGGTGTTATTCGCCAACCATGCGGATGACCGAGTTGACCTTGATGACGGACGGGGCGTCCTTGAGGGCTTCGACGGTGGCGCTCAGGTCGGATTCTTTGGCTTCGTGGGTCATGACCAGGAGTCGGGCGTTCTTTTCAGTGCCTTCTTCCTGGCGGACGGTACGGAGCGAAATGCCGTGGGCGGCGAAGATTTTGGTGAGTTCGGCAAGCACCCCAATGATGTCGACGACGGTCATGTCGATGTGGAATCGGGTGGGGACGTCACCAAAGTTGGCAATGGGCAGGTTGGCGTAGGTGGATTCGCCGGGGGCGCGGCCGCCGAATACCTTGTTCCGGCCGGCGCCCACAATGTCGCCGAGGACGGCGGATGCGGTGGGGTTCCCGCCGGCACCATTGCCGTAGAACATGAGCCGGCCGGCAGCTTCAGCTTCGACGAAGATAGCGTTGAAGCTTTTGTGCACGTTGGCCAGGGGATGGTTGCGGGGCACGAGGGTGGGGTGGACGCGGGCGGCGATGGACTCGTGCCCGGCCTCGTCCTTGAGCCGGTCGCAGATCGCAAGGAGCTTAATGGTGTAGCCCGCGATCTTGGCGGCCTGAATGTCGTGGGCGGTGACGCCCGTGATGCCCTCGCAGTGCACATCGTCGGCGGTGACGCGGGTGTGGAAAGCAAGAGACGCAAGGATGGCGGCTTTGGATGCGGCGTCGTAGCCTTCGACATCGGCGGTGGGGTCGGCTTCGGCGTAGCCGAGTCGGGTGGCCTCGGCGAGCATGTCGTCGTAGGATGCGCCGGTGGAGTCCATGGCATCGAGGATGAAGTTGGTGGTGCCGTTGACGATGCCAGCAACGGATTGGACCTGGTCACCGGCGAGGGAGCGGCGGAGCGGCCCAACAACGGGAATGGCCGCAGCAACGGCGGCTTCGAAGTAGAGGTCGACACCGGCCTGGTCGGCGGCTTCGGCGAGCTCGGCGGAGTGAGCCGCGACGAGGGCCTTGTTGGCGGTGATAACGGATTTGCCACTGCGGAGGGCACTGAGCACGAGTTCGCGCGGGTAGTCGATGCCACCGATGACTTCGACCACGAGGTCTACGTCGTCGCGTTTGATGAGGCTGCGGGCATCGTCGGTGAGGAGCCCCAGTTCGTCGGCGAGGGTGCCGACGTGTTTTTCCTTGTTGGACACGGCCACGCCGCGGACTTCGAGCGGGCCGCCGGTGCGGTGGGCGAACTCGTCGGCGTTTTCCACCATAAGGCGGAGCACTTGGGAGCCGACGGTGCCGTAGCCGAGAATAGCGATGCCGACGGTGGATCCTGCGCCTTTGCCGGGGTTGAAGGTGGTGGGGGTCATGGTTTTGTGCTCCTTGATGGGTTGTGGTTAGTTATGCTTTGCGACGCCAGCCTGGTCGGGGGTTAGGCTTCGAGGTTGAAGAAGTCTTCGAGGGTTTCGCGGCGGACCATGAGGTGGGCCTTATCGTCGGCGGCGCCGACGCTGACGATGGCGGGCCGCATCATCATGTTGTACCGGCTGGACATGGAGTAGCAGTAGGCGCCGGTGGCGGCGAGGGCCACGATGTCGCCCGGGCGAATGTCCTCGGGAAGGTTGCGGTCGTTGATGAGGATGTCGCCGGATTCGCAGTGGGAGCCGACGACCCGGGTGGGAATGAGCGGGGCGTCGGTGCTGCGGTTGACGAGTCGGATGTCGTATTCGGCGCCGTAGAGGGCGGGCCGAATGTTATCGCCCATGCCGCCGTCGACGCTGATGTAGCGGCGGGTTTTGCCACCGTCAATGGTGACGTCTTTGACAGTACCGACGGTGTAGACGGTGACGGTGCTGGGTCCAGCGATAGCCCGGCCGGGTTCCACCTTGATGAACGGCATGGTCAGGTGGAGTCGTTCGGCGTAGGTGTTGACTCGCTGCAGGAGGTCGGTGGAGACGGCTTCGACGTCGAGGGGTTGTTCACCCTCAACATAGGCGATGCCGTAGCCGCCACCGAGGTTGAGGATATTGAACTCCTCCCCTACCTCGCATTCTTCGATGATGGTGCGGTAGAGCTTGAGGATGCGTTCCGCGGCCAGGGAGAAGCCTTCGGCGTCGAACACTTGGGAGCCGACGTGGCAGTGGAGGCCAATGAGCCTGAGGTTGGGGAGTTCGACGACGCGCCGGGCGGCTTTGAGGGCGGAACCGGAGGCGAGGGAGAAGCCGAATTTTTGGTCTTCGTGGGCGGTGGAGACGAATTCGTGGGTGTGGGCGTCAATGCCGGGTTTGACGCGGATGAGGACGTCTTGGGTTTGACCGAGTTCCGCGGCGATGGCGTGGAGATCTTCGATTTCTTGGTGAGAGTCGAGGATGACGAAGCCAACGCCTTTGCTAACGCAGTCGCGGAGGAAGGCTGCGTCTTTGTTATTGCCGTGGGCGGCGATGCGTTCGGCGGGGAATCCGGCGTGGAGGGCGACGAGGAGTTCGCCGTGTGAGGCGATGTCGAGGGAGAGGCCTTCTTCGTTGACCCATTGGACGATGCGGGAGGTCATGAAGGCTTTGGATGCGTAGTGGACGTGCTCGGGGCCGCCAAAGGCGCGGGCCATGTCGCGGCAGCGGGAACGGAAGTCGATTTCGTCGACGACCATGACCGGGGTGCCGTATTCTTTGGCGATGCTGGGCAGGCTGACGCCGGCGATACTGACGTCACCGGCGCGCATGGCGGTGCGGGGCCAGACCGCGGCGGGGAGTTTGTTGAAGGTGGGTGCGTTGAAGTCAGGTGTGTGGGTCATGTGGGTTCTCTCATTACATTTGTTCCGGCGCGGTGACGCCGAGGAGGCCGAGGGCGTTGGCGATGACTTGGCGGGTAGCGGTGGCCAGCGCCAGGCGGGCGGTGTGGATGGGCTGGGCTTGCTCGCCTGCCTTGGGCAGGATTTGGCAGGTGTCATAGAAGCGGTGGAAGGTGCCGGCGAGTTCTTCAATGTAGCGGGCGATGCGGTGGGGTTCGCGGAGTTCGGCGGCGGCTTTGACCACGGTGGGGTATTCGCCGAGGGTGCGGATGAGTGTGCCTTCGTGGTCTTCGGTGAGCAGTGACAGGTCGGGGTTGCTTGCGGTCACGCCGACGGCGGCGGCTTTCTTGGCCAGGGAGCACAGGCGGGCGTGGGCGTATTGCACGTAGTAGACGGGGTTTTCGTTGGATTGGTTGGCCCACAGGGTGAGGTCGATGTCGAGGGTGGAGTCGACGGAGGAGCGCACGAGGGAGTAGCGGGCGGCGTCGATGCCAATGGCTTCGACCAGGTCGTCGAGGGTGATAATGGTGCCGGCACGTTTGGACATGCGGACGGCTTCACCGTCGCGGACCAGGTTGACGAGTTGGCCGATGAGGACTTCCACGTTATTGGGGTTGTATCCCATGGCTGCCGCGGCGGCGCGCAGGCGGGAAATGTAGCCGTGGTGGTCGGCGCCGAGCATGTAGATGGAGCGGGTGTGACCACGTTCGAATTTGTTTGCGACGTATGCGATATCGCCGGCAATGTAGGCGGCATCCCCGTCGGATTTGATGACGACCCGGTCTTTGTCATCGCCGTAGTTGGTGCTGCGGAGCCACCAGGCGCCGTTGCTGAAATACAGGTTGCCGTTTTCTTTGAGCTTGTCGACGGCGCGGTCAACGGCGCCGGATTCGAAGAGGGAGTTCTCGTGGAAGTACACGTCGAAATCGACACCGAATTCGTGGAGGGTGGCCTTGATGTGATCGAACATGAGTTCAACACCGAGGGCGCGGAAGGTTTCGCGCATGTCGGGTTCGGATTGCTGGAGCACCCCGGGTTCTTGGGCCACGATATTGGCGGCGATTTCGGAGATGTAGTCGCCACCGTAACCGTCTTCGGGGATGGGTTGGCCTTTGGCGGCGGCAATGAGGGAGTTGGTGAACCGGTCGATTTGGCGGCCGTGATCGTTGAAATAGTATTCGCGGGTCACGTCGGCGCCGCAGGCTGCGAGGATCCGGCCGAGGGAGTCGCCCACGGCGGCCCACCGGGTGCTGCCCAAGTGGACGGGTCCGGTCGGGTTGGCGGAGACGAATTCCAGGTTGATGCGTTCCCCGCTGTAGAGGTTGTTGTGCCCGTAGGTGGTACCGGCGGCGAGGATGTCGGCCACGATTTGGCCTTGGGCGGCGGCGGCCAGTCGGATGTTAATGAATCCGGGGCCGGCGATGTCGACGGTGGCGATTTCGTCGTGCGCCGACAGGGCGTCGACAAGCAGGCTGGCGAGTTCGCGCGGATTCATTCCTACCTTCTTGGCAATCTGGAGCGCCAGGTTGGTGGCGTAGTCGCCATGCTCGGGATTGCGAGGGCGTTCCACGACTACTTGCTCGGGCAGGGCGGTCACGTCCAGCTGTCGATCGGCAAGTATCTTGTGGGCCTCAGTGTTGATGAGGTAGGAAAGATCCGATGGTGTCATAACGCAACAGTGTAACCGATGAAAAAGCCAGAAAATAATATGTGTCGAGCATTCTTATCGGGGTGGTTGCGTATCTTCACACTCAACCCGTAATGTGAATTGAGTAACTTTTGCGCCACTGGGCGACCATACCGACAAAGATCTAGAATGATGAGGTCCAAATTAATCACCTATCAACACACTGAATAATTGTTAACCCCTCACCTATATATGTCACGAACATTTGTTTTAAGGAGTTGCGATGGACACATTTCAACCAGTGACTGACTCCGTTGGCGAGAGCCTCGGACTTTCAGCACTCGTCGCATGCGTTCCACTGCTGGCGTTTTTCATCATGCTCATCGGGGTGAAAGCCCGTGCGCATGTTTCCGCCGCTGTGGCATTGGCTGCCGGCATTCTTGTTGCGGTTCTTGGTTTCCATATGCCCATTGAGCTGTCTGTCATGTCCGCCTTCCGTGGTGGCGCCTTCGGTTTGGTGCCGATCGTGTGGGTGATCGTGATGGCCATCTGGTTCTACCAGATCACGGTTGCTTCAGGAAGGTTCGAAGACCTGCGCCGGACTTTCGATAAGCTGGGCAACGGTGACGTGCGCGTCCAAACCATTTTGATTGCGTTCTGCTTCGGTGGCCTGTTGGAGGCCTTGGCCGGTTTCGGTGCCCCGGTGGCAATCACCGCCACCATGATTTTGGCGCTGGGCGTCAAACCGCTCAAGGCCGCCACTGTGGTGTTGTTGGCCAATACCGCCCCGGTGGCGTTCGGTGCGGTGGCCACCCCGATCATTACGGCTGGCGAGGTCGGCGGCCGTAGTGCGGAGCAAACCGCGAACATTGCTGCCATCGTCGGTATGCAAACCCCCATCATTGCCCTGTTCATTCCGGCAATTCTGCTGTTCATCCTGGACGGCTGGAAAGGCGTGAAGGCCGCCTGGGCCCCGGCATTCGTCATCGGCATTAGCTTCGCTATCGCCAAGTACATCACGGCTAACTTCTTCGTCTACCAGCTCACCGACGTGATCGCCTGTATCGTGTCGCTGGGTGTGGCTTTCGCGTTCCTCCAACGGTGGCAGCCGAAGGACGTCGAAGAAATGCGGAAGCGCATGGACCTGCCGCCGGCCCCTACCTCAGAGGATCTGCCCCGGCATCGCGTGTGGATGGCAATGCTCCCCTACGCCATTGTGACCGTGATCTTCGGTGTCGCCAACGTTGGTGCTGTCAGCACCGCCTTGAAGTCCCTCACGGTGAAGATCCCATGGCCGCTGCTGCACGACCGGCTGCTCAACACGGCGGGCGCTCCGAACGCTTCGTCAGGCACTTATTCGGTGGCGGTGCTGCACAACCCGGGCACGTTGCTATTGATTTCCGGGCTCATTGTGGCACTCGTGTACTCCAAGTATTCGGAAAATGGGAAGTACTCGCTGACCGCCAACCAGGTATGGAAGGAACTCACCGGCACGTTCTACCGGATGCGGTGGTCAATTTTGACGATCGTGTTGGTGCTGGGCCTCGCCTATGTCATGAACGACTCCGGCCAAACCATTGCGATTGGCCAGTTCGTGGCTTCCCTGGGTGGCCTGTACACCTTCCTGGCACCGCTGCTGGGCTGGGTGGGCACCGCCGTGACCGGTTCGGACACGTCCGCCAACGCCCTGTTCAGTAAGATGCAGGTCACCGCGGCCGAGCAGGCCGGTATTAACCCGGATCTGATGCTGGCCGCCAACACCACCGGTGGCGTGGTGGGCAAGATGGTGTCCCCGCAGTCGCTGGCTATTGCCGCTACCGCCGTGGAGATGGAAGGCAAGGAGTCCGACATCTTCAAGGCTGTGGTGGGCTGGTCGTTCGCCTTCGTGCTCTTCGTGTGCTGCCTGGTCTACCTGGAGGCCACAGCACTGTCGTTCACGGTTCCGGTCGTTCCCTAAAATTCGGCTCTAGAGACGACCACAAGTTGTCTCTTGACGCTCTCATTCCAACCACGGATTCACCCCATATGGGTGGGTCCGTGGTTATATTTTTCACAATTGACCCCCACTCCATGCCGCCACGGCTCCCCCCGAAAGCGCATAACCCCACATGAGAGGGATGCGGGGATTTTCGCAACACTAGTGTTTTTTATATAAGTGCAGCTTGTGGCTAAATTTTCGGGGGATTTCGGGGTAAATTAGATACTAAGTTTGGCACGTGATGCTTCATCACTGTTTGGTTCCGCTTGCTTTTCGGGTGCTACACATTTGCTTGCTGTAGCCGTCGAAAGGCGATCGCTCGTACACCATCCGCCGAATATCAGCTCACAAACTCACCCTTACCAGGAGCTTCAATCTGATGAAAATTGCGCTCTTTTCCACCTGCATCGGTGACGCGATGTTCCCCGATGCGTCTAAAGCCACGGCACTGCTCCTCGCGCGACTTGGCCACGATGTGGTCTACCCCAAGCAGCAAACATGCTGCGGGCAGATGCACGTGAATACCGGTTACCAAAAGGAAGCCGTCGGCCAGATTAAGAGCTATGTCGAGGCGTTCTCCGACCCCAGCATCGACTATGTGGTCGCCCCCTCTGGTTCGTGCGTCGGCGCGGTCCGTGAGCAGCACGAGCGTGTCGCCACCCGTTACGGCACCCCGGCGCTTGTCGACG
>CAJZGD010000046.1 GCA_915275065.1 uncultured Corynebacterium sp.
CACGCGAACGGTAAATCTCGTTATGCATGGGGCAGTTCATAGCCTTCAAACGGTAGTTGCCGTTATCGAGCTCCATCGCCGGGAACATGCCGTCCGCGTAATACGGCAGATGCCCAGACGTGTAGAACAGGTCTTCCTTCGAGATGTGCGGGGTGCTCACGTACTGGAAGCCCTCAGCAATATGGCGGGCGCGCACATAATCTTCCATCTCGCGCTTAATCACGCCGCCCTTGGGGTGAATCACCGGCAGGCCGGGGCCAATATTCTTCGGGAACGAGAACAGGTCAAGCTCCTTGCCCAGGCGGCGGTGGTCGCGGCGCTCAGCCTCAGCAATACGGTGCTTATACTCCACCAGCTCGTCCTTCGTGGGCCAGGCGGTACCGTAAATACGCTGAAGCATGGGGTTCTTCTCAGAACCGCGCCAATACGCGCCACCGGCACGCATGAGCGCATAGCCATTAGCAATCAGTTTAGTATTCGGCAGGTGCGGGCCGCGGCACAGGTCGTACCATTCCACTGCTTTGGTGCGGGGGTTGAGGTTATAGTAGCCCGTGAGTTCCCCGGCGCCTACTTCGGTGGCTTCGTCGGATTGGGGGTCAACGGAGCCTTTGTCCGCAATGAGTTCCAGCTTGTAGGGTTCGTCTTTTAATGCTTCGGCGGCTTCGGCCTGGTCGGCATAGGTGCGGCGTTCGAATTTTTGCCCCTGTTTGATGATTTTCTTCATGCGTTTTTCGATACGCTGCAAATCTTCGGGGGTGAAGGGTTCCGCGACGTCGAAGTCGTAGTAGAACCCGTTGTCGATGGCCGGACCGATGCCGAGTTTCGTGCCCGGGAATTCCTGCTGCACTGCCTGCGCGAGCACGTGGGTGCAGGAGTGGCGGATCACGGCACGTCCTTGCGCGGTGTTGGCGGGGATGG
Source organism: uncultured Corynebacterium sp. (assembly GCA_915275065.1). GTDB lineage: Bacteria > Actinomycetota > Actinomycetes > Mycobacteriales > Mycobacteriaceae > Corynebacterium. The sequence continues at coordinate 919 of CAJZGD010000046.1, forward strand.
GCAGGAATTCTGCGTCCGTCTCGGGAACGTGCGACAGGTCTTTGAGGTTGCCTTCGGTATCTTCGACGACGACGATGGCTTCCGGCCCGGTGTTGGGCAGGTTCAGTTCGCGCATTGCCACACCCACGGGGGTCCCGGCCGGGACGAGAAACGGGTGGTGCGGGTTTGCTTGGGCGTCGGTCAGCTGTGCCATGAATGTGCGCTCCTTAACTGCGCTCGGGCGTTGTCGTCATACCTGGACGCAACGCAAAAACCAAAACGGGTGAAACGACAAATGCAAATGATCGCCACAATGCAGCATGCTTTGCGACGACCTATAAGCACCATCAAGCTGTTTCGGGGTTTTATCCTACCTCACGTTGAGCCTGGGGTTGTAACTACTGCGAGGAATCGCATCATTAGGATTCCAGCAGGGATGCCCCCCAATATTGGTCTTGAACAGCGCCGACTTCGCTGGTTCCGGGCGGCACCACAAACACGGCCGAACCGATGTGGGTGATCCAGGTGTTGAGCCGGTCATTGTCGTTGAGTCGCTGTTGGATTGCGGTGAATTGGGTGACTGGGTTTTGCTGGAAGCAGATGAATACTAATCCCACGTTTGTGGTGTGGTCGGAGCCTGGAATGTGGGATTCTAGGTAGTTGTAGGCGCGGCGGCGCATTTTTTCTTTGGGGTTGTCCGTGGGTGGCGCCGCCAATGCCATGTGACTGCGGGGGTCGATGACTGGCAGCCCGAATTGGTCTTTCGCCTTGAAGTCGGCGGTGTCGAATTCTTCTTTGCCGGTAAGTGGGGCGCCGGATTCGAGGTAGCGGCCCATGGCTACTTCCCGGGAGGTGCGGTCTAGTTCTTCCCACGTGTCGAGGTTCATTGCGATGCGGCGCACCACCATGCAGGTGCCGCCCCGCACCCATTGTGGGTCGGAGGAGTTCTCGTCGATCCACACGTAGTCGTCGTATTCGGTTGGTGATTGTGGGTTTACGGTGCCGTCTTTTTGCCCGAACAGGTTTCGGGGGGTGGTCCCTTGCTCGGTGGCGCCGCGGGCGTTGAGGAATCCTTGTTGCATCCACCGGGTTTCAAGCATTTTGCCGCCGGCGCGGGTCATGTGGCGGGTGGCAAATGCGAGCGTAAGCGGGTCGTCGCAGCAGATTTGGAGGGCCAGGTCGGCTTCGCCCCAGGCGTCTTCGAGTTTGTCTTTGGAGAACACGGGAATGGGTTTGAGCCATTCGGGGCGTTGATCGGTTTTGCCAATGATGTCGAAGAATCGGGGGCCGAACCCGCAGGTGATGGTGAGGTTGGCGGGGATGGTGGCGAGTTCCGGTTCGAGGCTGCCGATGGGGTTGTGGCCGCGGGTGAGTTGCCGGGCGTCTTCGGTCCATACGGTCATGAGTCGGCGCACATCATCAATGGTGGTGCCGGCGCGGAGGGTGAAGGCGATGATATTGAGGTGGGCTTGGCCGGGGGTGTCGATACCAGCCTGGTGGGCCCCGTCGAAGGGGACAATATCGTCAGCGAGGAAAGCCTGCGTGGGGTCACCGTTGGCGGCGGCAATGTTGCGGTTGGTGTTTCCGCAGGCCACAAGGCCGGTGGTGCCGGCTGCGGCGGCCGCTGTGGCGGCTCCCAGGATAAAGCCGCGGCGGGAGACCTGTGGCGGTAAAGTGTGCGGCTGATTGGTGGTCTTGGTGGGGGTGTCGGGTTGCTGGGCTGTGGGGTCAACACCGTTGTCGGGGGTCATGGGACCAAGCACCTTTCGCAAAGTTTTAGAATATTTGTGCGAATTATTAATGAATGTTTTATGCCCCGCCCAGGCTGCTGTTGCGGCATGGGCGGGGCATGAACGCGATAGCCTGAAAAACCAGCCTTCTGGGAAGAAGGCCGATTCTAGACTATCAGATGAATTGTGGGAATTTAGCCGCGGATACCAGCGGACTGCTCGGCACCAGCAGCACCTGCACCGGCACCGGCGCCAGCACCCTGCTCGCCGTGCTTGCCACCGTGCTTGCTGTCGCCCTTGGCGTCGCCGCCCTTAGCAGCATCGCCACCCTTGGCGTCACCGGCTTTGGCATCGCCATGGCCAGCGCCGGCTGCACCAGCGGCCGCACCTGCACCTGCGCCAGCGGCACCGGCAGCAGCGCCTGCCTTGCTGTCACCGGACTTAGCATCACCGCTCTTGCTGTCACCGGACTTGGCGTCGCCTTCCTTACCAGGAACCTTGATGCCGCCCTTGGTGGAGCCGGAAGCGTCGTTCTTGGTGTCGCCAGAAGCGGTGCCGCCGGCAAGGCCGCTGCCCTGACCATGGTTATTGTGGGCGCTGTCACCGCTACCGGAGTAGTCTTCGGCGCCGGCGGCAACCTGGCGGCCGGGGATTTCGCCTAGATCGATGGTGGTGCCGTCGGAAAGCTCAGCCTTCACGCTCACCTTTTCGCCCGCCTTGACGGGGCTCTTCAGACCCATGAGCATGAAGTGCTCGTGGCCGGGCTCCAGCTTCAAGGTGCCGTTGGCGGGAATAACGAAGCCGCCTTCCTTCTGGCGCATTTGGCCGTCAACCACCTCGTGTAGTTCAAAGCTCTCGGCATCGGCGCTGGAAGAGAACCCGGTGATGTTGATGTCTTTGTCGGTGGTGTTCTTCAAGGTGCCAAAGATGGCGGTCATGTCGGAGCCTTCGTCAGCTGCACGAACATAAGCGCTGGTGAAGGCAATGGGAGTATCGCTATTGCTGCTGGTTTCGCTGGTGCTTGCAGCTGCAGCAGCGGCGGAAGCAGAAGCCGATGCGGAAGCCTTAGCAGACCGGGTGGACTTAGTAGCTGCCCGCTCAGAGTTAGCGCAGCCGCTCAGGGCCAGCGCAGAAACGGCGAGAATACAAATTCCGGTTCCAATACGACGACGCAAGTTCATAACAGTTAATCACTTTCTTGAGATTTTTTACCCATGCGATTGCGGGCAAGGATCATGATGATCATGGCAAGGACCAGGAGAATCCCCACCCCACCAGCTACTTTGCCCCAAGGCCCAGCCATAAGCTCCGCGGTGGGATCGGTGGGGGCATCAGTGGTGGCGGTATCAGATGCCGCAGAGCTAGCAACGCGCTCCCCGGCAATAGTGAAGGTGGTTTTTCCCCGAGTGGAGTGCCCATCGGAGGAGGTAATTTGAAAACCTATAGTGTACTCGTCTGGGGTAAGCGTGGTGGTTTCGGGAATGGCAAGTGTCACGTTTCGGCCGTCGACAGTGGGCTCACCGGTTACCAGCACATCACCTTTGCTATTGCTTATGGCCATGGTGTTGAACCCTTGTTTGGGCTCACCAGAGAACTCTAGAGTGACGGTTGTTGGCGCGCTGGCTAGCACTTCACCATCAGCGGGTGACCCCCCAACTACCGCATCGTGGGCATACGCAACCGTGGTGGTAATAGCACAAAAGCATCCTAGCAAAACTGCTGCTAGTCGACGTTTTATGTTTGCCGACGCGGCGCTCGTGCTCATCCCTTTGGTTTGTCCTTTCCACTCATCAATGCGAAGTACAGTATTCAACCAACTTCGCGCATCTAAGCTTAACGTGAATCCCTGACACAATAGTCGTTACTGGGAGGAAAAGGGTTGTCTTTGTGACGAAAACTCCCCCAAAATCGGGCATTTATGCAGGTAAAACCGCATTATAACAATTACACCACAAAGTGTTTGATAACAGTCACAATTTCCCATCATGTGGGTAATCTGTGCTAGTAGTTAAATATCTACCCTATAGAAAATGCCAGTGTTATTCCATCAGGAACAACACTGGCATACCAGAGCGGATGACGAGACTCGAACTCGCGACCCTCACCTTGGCAAGGTGATGCGCTACCAACTGCGCTACATCCGCACACGCCACTTTCGTGGTGCGAGAAAAAACATTAGCCGCTCCCACCCCACAAACACAAATCTGCATGTGAGCAACCGAATCCCCGAATCGACCCCGCTATCTTCCCAACCTCCCCCACCGCCTCGAACCTGGCGCGCTACCTTCACCGACCAGCTACGGTAAAAGTGCTGGTCTACCACCCCATTAGGTGACTGGCGACAACTCATGCTAGGTTAGTTGCGGTAACAAGCACTGCATGTTTGTTTCGATTTTGGTCCTATGGCTCAGTGGAAGAGCGTTCCGTTCACACCGGAAAGGTCGCTGGTTCGATCCCAGCTAGGACCACCACACACCCCGATTGGTAATATTAACCGGTCGGGGTTTTGAGTTGGTTGCGGCGCCCCGCCCGAATCCGCAGGACTATCCAGCCCACAGCCAATCCCAACACCAGCAGCAGCGACAGGTACACGAGGATGAATTTCGTCATTGTCGCTATTGTGGCGCTGGTGACCAGCAGCTGGCTCGCGGGGGTGGGGAATTGCAGGATCATTCGGGCAAAGGATATGTTTTCCCACCAATCGCAGGCGGCCGCCACTATGGGGAGCAGTATCACCCAGCGGATACGCTTCCATTCCCATCGTTCTGGCGCGATCCGCCGGAGGAAAAACGCCAGGGTGCAGGCGTAAAACACCGCATATATGACCGCGTAGCAGGCGTCGATAAGCAAGAAAACATGCAGGTAGGCGTCTCTGCCGGAACCGCCCAGCGCAAAAAGCGTGTTGTGGATGTAGGTGGCTTCATTGCCGAAATTGAGGTCGAGAATTTTTGCGCCGCCGGACACCAGCGACACGTAGCTGGCGGCAAGCCGCATCGCAGCCATGCCGAGAAGAAAAAGCACCAATAATCCCCCGATATGCCGGGGCCGCATCGTCCGCATACTTAAGGATTTTAGCCCCAAAATTTTTTGGTTCTATATAGGTGATTTGTCACCCATGGCCGTAACCTGCTTCCTGCCTGCGCTACGGTATAACTAATTAAATTCTCCCAATAGAATGTGAGATATACACCCATGGCCTCACGATTCCCCCGCCTCGCCGCTGTTCAATCCGCCTGGGACGCCTGGGCTGAGCCCGCCCCAAAACCCGCTCAGCCTGCCCCCTCCCCCATGAAACGACTGCCCGTATCGCATATACCGTCTTCTTGGCATGATGCTATATTTCGGCTTGTTTTATGGCCCATTGCAGCCCTCATCGTTGTGCATCGGGTGTGCGTGCTGGCTGCGAATGGCCATATCACCGACGATTACACCACGGTGTTTTTGGCGCTGCGGCGGTTTTGGGATGGTATCCCGGTGTATAACGAAAATTATTCGTTTGTGGACCCGCACTATCTCTATAACCCGGGCGCAACCATGATTTTGTCCCCACTGGCGTTGGTGGGGCATGTGGCGGTGGCCCGGATGGTGTTTATTTGCGGCAATGCTGCGGCGATCATTGCGGCGATAGCGATTTTGGTACGCATGTTTGGGTTTCGGCTGCGCGGCTGGGGGTTTCCACTGGTCATTGCGGTGGCATTTATAACGGAGGCGGTGCAGAACACGCTGATTTTCGCCAATATTAATGGGGTTTTATTGTTGGCGTTGGTGGGGTTTTTGTGGGCGTTGCTGGGGGATCGCCAGTGGTGGGCGGGGGTGATTCTTGGATTAGCGATCGTGATCAAACCGGTGTTTTTGCCGCTGCTGGTTTTGCCATTGGTGAAGTTTCAGTGGCGGACAATGCTGGTGGGTGTGGGGTTGCCGGCCGGGCTCAATGCGGCAGCATGGTTGGTGGTGCCGGGTGCCGGCGAGTACGTGTCTCGGACGATGCCGTATCTCAAGCAGGTGCGTGATTATGCGAATAGCTCACTGCCCGGGTTGGTGACGTATTTTGGGTTGCCAGGTTGGGTGGGGACGGTGTTGTTCCTGGTGTTGGCCACGGTGGTTGCTGCGGGCGTGTGGTTTTTACTGCGGTTGCGGCACAGCGAGCCGTTGTTGTGGGCGTGCGCAACGTCCGGGTTGTTGCTGTCTGGGGCGTTTCTACTGTCATCGCTGGGGCAAATGTATTACTCGATGATGCTGTTTCCGCTGGTGGCAACGGTGGTGTTGCGGCGGTCCCCGATGCATTCGGTCGCGGGTGCGGTGGGCGTGGTGCTGTGTTTATCGCCGTTGGAGTGGGAGTTCGCCCGGTGGCCGGTGTATGGCCAGTGGTTGGACACGTTTTTGCCCACCATGGGCTGGTTGTGCGTGGTGGTGGCCACGGCCATGTTTGGGTTTCAAGCTTTTCGACGCCCGCCCGGCGGGAATAATCCGCCCCGGATGGTTGTTACCACTTGATATGACGGATTTTCAGCTTTTCACTGATGCGCAATGGCGGCAGCGCCTCAGCTCCGAGGAATATCGGGTATTGCGGCAGGCGGGCACGGAGGCACCGCATGTGGGGGAATATGTGGATACGAAAACGCAGGGGGTGTATTCGTGTCGGGCGTGTGGGACGGAATTATTCCGGTCGACAGAGAAGTTTGATTCCCACTGTGGTTGGCCATCATTTTTCTCACCGCTGGCCGGGGATCGGGTGGTTGAGCGGGAGGATCGGTCGCATGGGATGGTGCGCACCGAGGTGGTGTGTGCGAACTGTGGATCGCATTTGGGGCATGTGTTTGCCGGTGAGGGCTATGACACCCCCACCGACTTGCGGTATTGCATTAATTCGATCAGTCTGCGGCTGGTGCCGCAGCAGGTGACCGAGGATTAGGGCAGGATCTTGATCAGGTCGGCAACGTCGGTGACTCGGTGGCCGGTGAAGAAGGGGATTTCCTCGCGCACATGCAACCGCGCATCGGTGTAGCGCATTTGGTGCATGAGGTCGACGATGCGTTGGAGTTCCTTAGCTTCGAAGGCGAGCATCCATTCGTAGTCGCCCAATGCGAAGGCTTCGACGGTGTTGGCCCGAATATCGGGGAAGGGGCGGGCGGTACGGCCGTGTTCGGCGAGAATGCGGCGGCGTTCGGCCGGGTCCATAACGTACCAGTCGTAGGACCGAACGAAGGGGTAAACGGTAATCCAGTCGCCGGGTTCTTCACCCATGATGAAGCTGGGAAGGTGGCTCTTGTTAAATTCGCTGGGCCGGTGAAGACCATTGCCAAGCCAGAACACCTCGGAGGATTGGCCAAGGATCAGGTCGCGACGGAAGCGGTTATAGGCGTCTTTGATGTCGGAGAATTCTTCGGCATGCCACCAGAACATGAAGTCGGCTTCGGCGCGGCCACCGGTGATGTCGTAGATGCCGCGGACAGTGACGTTGCCTTCGGCTTCGAGTGCGGCGAAGAATTCTTGGGCTTGAGTAATGGCTTTACTACGATCGGTGCCGAGCGCGCCGGGGATGGCTTTGAAGGTGGCCCACTGGCAGTAGCACTGAACGTTGTTGAGTTTTTCGTAGTCGATTTTGTTGTCCATGTGGGGGTGGGTTCCTTCCCATAATCTTTGGTTTATGTTTTGCTTCCACCGTTTGGTGGGGCATCCGTTGCGAGTTTACTCCTTGTGCGTGGTTGACAAATAGCAAGTTTGGTAACTAACCGATAACAAGCAGGTAACAGGCCTGTAACAGTTCCGTGGTCAGGGTTCGCCTGGGCTTGCTGCGACGGCGTGGCGCTGTGCTTTTGGCGAAATCTTTCGCTAATTTGGCGGGTGTGACTAACACCCCTACATCCCCAAAAAAATCTCCGGTCACGGACACTGATACCCCAGTGGATTTTTCCCGTGCGATGGCATCTATGCATGAAGCTGTGTTACGACCAGAGATTACGTTAGGAATTATTCGACCACCGCAACGGTTAGCACCGTTTAGCCATGCCATTGGTTTGGAGGTTACTCGACCGGACAATATCAAGCCGATGAGTACTGACGCCGAAGGTGACGCCTTCGGCCGACTTATTTTATTGCACGATCCTGGTGCGGATGATGTGTGGGAAGGCCCATTACGATTGGTGGCTTATATTCAGGCAGATATGGATCATTCGTTAGCTGGGGATCCGTTATTGCCGGAGGTTGCTTGGGATTGGTTGACCGAAGGTTTGAGCGAAGGCGGCGCCGAGTATTCGAACCTGGGGGGCACGGTAACCTCTACCGCATCGGTTAGGTTTGGTGAGATTACTGGGCCACCGAGCGCTTATCAGATTGAGATGCGGGCATCGTGGACAGCATCGTCGGTGGAGTTAGCGCCCCATGTGGTGGCGTTTTCGAAAGTTCTTGCGCATGTGGCCGGGTTGCCGCCGGAGGGCGTGACCGCGCTGAATAATGGTGTTGATGTCTGACTTTGTGACCGCACCGTCGGAGGGCACGCCACAGCTTATGGCGGGCGCCGCGGCAATCAGGCAGGCCGCCGATCAGTTGGCGCAGGGCACGGGTTGGTGCGCGGTCGACACGGAGCGGGCATCCGGGTTTCGGTATCACAACCGGGTGTGCTTGCTTCAGATTCGGCGTGCCGGTGCAGGAACGATGCTTATTGATGTGGAATCCGACCCCCAAGCCACCACGGACTTCATCGGTAGGGTTTTGGCTGACACCGGTTGGGTAGTGCATGCCGCATCGACGGATTTGCCGTACCTGGAACAGTTACGGCTGCGACCACCACAGCTTTTTGACACCGAATTGGCCGGCCGGTTTTTGGGGTTTCACCGGGTGAATTTGGCGGCAATGGTGGAGCATTACCTTGGGGTACGGTTGCGGAAGAATCATGGCGGGGAGGATTGGTCCAGGCGGCCGATACCGTCCGAGTGGCTGGATTATGCGGCACTGGATGTGGAATATTTACTGCCGCTTGCCGACGCCATGCGCAGCGAGCTCACGCAACAACACCCGAAAGACGAATGGGTGGCGGAGGAATGCGACTATTTAACCAGGGTTTATAGAGGCTACTCCCCTACCCCGAAATCCTGGGAGGACCTCAAGGGGGTGCATGGGTTACGGACCAGCAAGCAGCTTCAGGTGGCGCGCTGGTTGTGGCGGGTGCGGGAGAAGCTGGCCCGGGCATCGGACACGGCGGTTTCACGGCTGTTGCCAGATAAGGCATTGGTGGCGTTAGCCACGGAATTGCCGACAACCGTGCCGAAGGTTATGAGAACCCCGGGCTATCCGCCGAGGCTGCGTCGTAAAGCTCGCTATTGGGCAAACCAGGTGGATAAGGCATTGCGTACCGCACAGGATCGGTGGCCGGAACCATTTCCAATACCAACCTACCGTGACACGCCGCCATCTCGATACACGTGGTCACGGTATTACCCGGAGTCATTCCCGAAATTAACGATGGTGCGGGAAGAATTGGCGCGCGTTGCCGCCCAAGTGGAGATCCCGGTGGAAAATATGATCCAGTCGTCTGATACGAACGAGATCGTGTGGCGCAGCCAAGAACTCAAAGAAGTGACGGACGACACGGAATTGCTGGAATTATTGCAAAGGTTACAGATTCGGCCGTGGCAGCAAAAATTATGCCTGCCGATTTTTACTTCTATCCTATTGCCGTAATCCCGCTACCTCATAATGAGGGGTTCTGAAGCTCGCCCTGCTTCATACTTTTTGCCTGCTTAACCTGAGGCAGAAATTCAGCTACCACTGGTCGACTCTTTTAAAGCTCCTATCTTCCTTTAAGATAATGCTAAATGTTTATCTTCGGTTTAGCTTGGAGCTTACTCACATGCATCATGAATCACTGTATGAACACGTATCCTTTGATTTCCCGGGTTTTGTTATTCAGGTGTATTACCTCCATGCCACGAACTTTGCGCTAGCACATAATAAGATTCCCCTGGTCCATTATGTAGAAGTTACTATCGACGCCTCGACGCCGGCGCTCCTGGCCGTCCTCAAAGATAAAAATACCATTAACATTTCTGCTAAATATAACGGGAATGATCTCTTTGCCCCGCTGACCGCACCCATACCACGGCTAGAGAAACTTACGTCAAAAACCCTCGTCAATGACGTTTCCGCGCAGACCCGCATCAACCCCACGCTGCTGCAATACCACGACGAATCCACCTTCGGTGACCTCACCATCAGCGTAACGGTGGGCGGACAAACCCGCACAAAAACTGCTAAGCTGCGGATTTTAGCGCCAAACGAATGGTTTAATGCCCCCGCCTACTACCAATCCTTAGCAGCTTTTGTGCAGCCCAATTCTGAGGTTATCGAGCCCCTCAAACGAGACACAGCAGAGATTCTAGGTGCGGCAACAGGCTCCACCGCCCTCAATGGCTACCAGGCCGGCAGCGAACGCGCCCTAGAGATCGCCGCCGCGGCATTTCAGGCGTTACAAGACCGGAACTTAATATATTCTGAGCCACCCGCCTCATTCGAACATACTGGCCAACGAGTGCGAACCAGCACCCAGGTGCTCCACAACCGCAATGGCACCTGCATTGACCTGGCAATAACCTACGCGGCTCTGTTGGAGCAGGTTGGCCTGCATCCGGTGATCGTCATCATCCATGGACATGCCCTAGCAGGGCTATTAGCCAGCAAGAAGCCCCTCGCGCACCCCGTCATCTATAACTCGGTAACCATTCGAAACTATATTCAATCAGGCGAGTTGGTGCCCATTGAAACGGTGTTAATGACCACCCCGAACGCAACCTTCCGCGATGCGGTCATGGAGGCCACAAATACCCTCCAGCGGCACCCCGGTTTGGGGTTAGTCAGCGTGCACGATGCCCGACTAGATGGGATGCGTCCCCTGCCGAACCCCACCGCCGGCACCGGCGAATTCCCGGCATACCCGGCCACCGGCACCATGCGGAAAATACCATCATCATTATCGGACGAGTTCGCGCTCCCCACCGATCTACAGTCGGACAACATGAATGTGAGCGCCATCCGCATCGCCGGCAGCATGACCAGTACTTTTCCCCGTACTCTCACCAACATGGAATCGCATAACCCACCAACGGGCACCATGCCCGCCAGCACTGGGCGTCGACAAGCACGCCCGCAAAACGTGCCGGCCCGGATCGCCACCTGGCAGCGGGAACTTCTCGACCTATCGCTCCGTAACCGGCTGCTGAATATGCGCGCCAGCCAGGAAGTTTTACCACTCCAGCTCCGGCCTGGCATGCTGTCGGAACTCGACGACATTATTCACCAAGGCCAGCCGCTCACCGTATTCGCCCACAACGATGTGACCGAAAACCGCCGCCTCCAGGGAGTCCGATCCGTCAAGGAATTATCCGCTGACTACCTGCTCACCGCGCTCACCGACATGTCCCGAGTGTATGCGGACATCACCCAACAGCAATATAAGAACTATTTCAATAACCTGCGGCGCACCGTGCGCACCCTCAAGGAAGAAACCGGGTCGGCAAACCTCTACCTCACCCTCGGCGGACTGGTATACGAGCGCAACGATCGCGTGGTCGAAGCCCCCCTCTTCCTCATCCCCATCACCCTGCTGACCACGCGCGGCAACGATCATGTGCACATCAAAGTGGACTCCACCCACGAAGCCAGCCCCAATTACTGCCTGGTGGAATGGCTAAAACAAGCCCACAACCTGGACATTCCAGCGCTCTCTACCCCACGATTCGACGAATCCGGGCTGGACATCAGCTACACCGTCGCGGAGATTTCCCGGCAGCTCCTGGCCGCCAACCTGCCGTTTACAGTCACCGAAACCGCAAACATCATTATCGCGAAGTTCTCCACCTATGGCATGTGGAAAGACATCCACTCGCACTGGGCGGAATTCCTCTCCTCCCCCATCTTCCGCCACATTGCCCTGCAATCCGGGGAAAGCTTCATCGAACCCGCGCCACTGGACAACTCCGACATTCGAGACATCGACGTTTCCGAGGAAACCCTGGCGCTGCCCATCCCCGCCGACGGGGCGCAGCTGAAAGCCATTGTGGCCGC
>CAJZGD010000047.1 GCA_915275065.1 uncultured Corynebacterium sp.
CGGTTCCGACCTGCGCTTCGCCCGCCAACTCGGCGGCGTCGGCTATGGTTTTGCCGTGCACAGTCCCGAACGCACCCTGGGGGAAATCCACCGGCAGCTCCACTCCCACGACGAACACCTCTACCTGGAAGACCTGGAGTCCACGCTCGCCGGCTACCTCGCACTCGTGGCCACATTCCTGTACCCATCCAACCCGGGGGCATTCCAGCATCCCTAGCACACCTCCACCCCCCGCCCCCGCTCTGGCAGCACTTCTGATAGCTGCAAAACCGGATTTGGCGGGACCTCAAACACGGCACCGCGGGGGTTTCGCAGCTACCAAACCTGCTACCCGGGGCTACATGGGCCACAGGCGGCCGAGGATGGGTGGAAACGGCGCGGGCCGGCGTCGACAAGCAAGCAATAGCAAAACCGATAGCTGCGAAACTGGGTTTGGCGGGGCCTTAAACACGGTGTTACAAGGGTTCTGCAGCTACCAAACTCGCTACTGCCGCTCGCGGGCGAACACCAACGGTGACACCGACTGCTCCACCTCATGATCCGGGCCCAGGGGGATGCCCGTTCGATCCTTAAACAGGCAGATGGCGACAAGCCCAGCCACCGCCATAGCAATAAGATAATAGGTAACACCGCTGGTATAACCAGTTTTTTCAATCACCCACGCCGCAATCATTGGGCTAAACGCACCACCCAAAATCGCGCCAATGGCATACGACACGGACACCCCAGAAAACCGCATCGAAGCAGGAAACAACTCGGTATAAAACGCGGACTGCTGACCATAGGTAAAACCCAAACCCACGGTCAACAGGGCCAAGGCCAAAAACAGCTTCGTAATATCACCAGTATTCACCAGTGGGAACAGCGCCGCGATACCAACGATCTGCGCAATAAACCCAATAATATAGGTATTACGCCGACCAATCTTATCCGAAACAATGCCGGCAAGCAGGGTAAACACCAACCATGTTGCGGCAGAACCCGTCACAGCCCACAGCACCGGCCCCCGCTCTAACCCCATATTCCCGGTAGCATATTTCTGGATAAACCCGCCCGCGGTCATGTACCCCGAAGCCCCATTGCCGGCAAACACGATAGCTGCCAACAGCACCACCGAAAAACTACGTTTCAGCACCGCACCAATAGGATTGCTAGCAACCTCTTTCCGGGCAGATATTTCCGCAAACACCGGCGACTCGGCCACCCGATGCCGAATATAGTGCCCCACAAAAATCAGGACGAAACTGAGCAGGAACGGAACCCGCCAGCCCCACTGCAAAAACTGTTCCCCTGGCGTAATCATGGTCATCACCGCCAGCACCCCCGACGACATGAGCAGACCGATAGGCACCCCAATCTGCGGAAACGCCCCAAACAGCCCCCGCCGATTCTCCGGCGCATGCTCAACCGCCATGAGCACAGCCCCACCCCACTCGCCACCGGCGGAAATCCCCTGGATAATCCGCAAAAAGAGAAGCAGCAACGGCGCTATAATTCCGGCGTCTGCGTAGGTGGGCAGGACACCGATCAAGGTGGTGGCGATCCCCATGCCGAATAGGGTGATCATGAGGACCTTGCGCCGACCAATCCGGTCACCGAAATGCCCAGCTAGAAAGGCGCCGAGCGGCCGAAACAGGAACGACAGACCCACTGTAAGAAAGGATAGGAGCGTTGCTATGGCTGGTTCGCTGGATGCGAAGAACACTTTGTTGAACACCAGCCCCGCCGCCGCAGCGTAGAGGAAAAAGTCGTACCATTCGATGGCTGTGCCGATGATGGTGGCTGCTGCCACACGCGTTTCACCTTGTCTGTTGGTCATACATAACTCCCTAAAGGTTGTAGATACCTTATGTATCGCGTACACCGCACAATAATGTACACAAGCACCAACCTGCCGCACCATTGATAGCTGCGAAACCCCTGTGCCGTCCCGCTTTTAAGCCCTGCTGAACCCGGTTTTGCAGCTACCAAACCCGCTACCCCCGGCCTGTGGGGTGGTGACGGGCTGGCGGCTCGCGGGGATTGCCCCCGGCAGCACTTCTGATAGCTGCGAAACCGGGTCTGGCGGGGCATAAAAGCGGGACGGCAGGGGGTTACGCAGCTATCAAATGTGCGGAAACGGCGCGTGGAAGGGCTGCAAACCCGCAAAAAACGCTGTCTCCCGGCATCCGGGCACGCCAAACCCGCCCCAACCCCCAGCACGTCCCCTATTTATTCCACCACGGCGGCTGATTATGTAAATCTAATACGCGATGTCTATTAAGCGTGGGGTGGCTGGTGAGAAATGCGATCTTCCGCAGCAGCTTCGACGCGATCTCGTCCGGGTGTACCCGCAGCACATGGTAGCCCGCATCCGACAGGAATTGCTCGCGAGCAATCTGCCGCTCATAGATCGCTCGCACCTGCTTGTCCGAGCCCCGATATTTTTCCCAACCATCAATCTCCAGGATCAAAAAGCCCGCAATCAATAGGTCCACGCGATAATACGAGTTTGGTGTGGAAAACACCGCCTGGGGCTCGACCGTGAGGTGCGGAAAATATTTCTCGATGAGACAGCGCGCAAAGGTCTCATACACGGAGTCAATACCATATAACGCCTTGGCCAAAATCTTTTGGGCTTTAGATATACCCCACCTGCCATGATTATTGTCCAGGTAGTATTGAAATCTATCCTTGGCATACCCGCGCCGCAGGGCCGACTCCAGAAACACCAGGCCCTCCAGCTCACCATTGACCGCGCAAATGTCCACAAAGGTGCGCTCCACCGTTGTCACCCGATACCCCCGCACCACTGTAATGTCGGACTCCGGCAGGTAGGCGTTGCGGTAGTGAAAAATCTCCGGGTACCCGGAGGGCGGCCGCGCCTTGCCCGGCAGATTCAGCTCAACCCGGGTGGATCGTTCCAGGTTCAGCACCGGAATCCCATGCACCATTGCCGCGGCTAGGCAGCTAATCACTGCTTTCTTGCGCGTCACCTGCGCCGCATTGGCGTGCAGAAGCAACCGCTGAAAATACGGTGCCTCCTCGTATTCAAACCGCGGGGTCCCCACCGTCGCGGTCAGGGGCAGGTAGTGGTATTCGAATTCCTCGGTCGGAAACTGCGGCCACCACACTAGTTTCAGCTCCACCATTGCTGCATTCCTCCTGGTGATAAGGCATTTCTACTTATAAGGAATACGCCACATTCTGTGGGGGCGGGTGGAGCCTACTCAATTAGGGGTAAGGAAATATTTGTGTCGATGCGCAGAGCATCCAG
This sequence comes from uncultured Corynebacterium sp., assembly GCA_915275065.1. GTDB lineage: Bacteria > Actinomycetota > Actinomycetes > Mycobacteriales > Mycobacteriaceae > Corynebacterium. The sequence goes on from CAJZGD010000047.1 coordinate 3,257, forward strand.
GATTGAATTCGTGGCCGCAACCTGGGCAGTTCTCTGCCGCCTGGTATTGCCAATAGGTCATCGCCGTGCCGCACGCCCCGCATAATACCGCAGGTTCGGTCAGCGGCATGCGCCCGAATGGGTGGTCGGCAAGCTCATCATGGCATTGGTAGCAGGCCCAATAGCGGCGGCAGGTCGCACATTTGTTCGCAATGACGTCGCGGTCGCTGTGGTAGTGCGCGCAGCGACCGCACGCATCGACGGCAACGCCGACAATATTGGTCATGGCAGTTCGACAAGCACTTTGGTGCTGAGCACGCTGGGGTAGCGGTCGTCGGCGGGGGCAAAGTCCGTGAGGAGTTTATGTGCTCGTTCCGCGTCGGTTACCTCATCAAGCTTGACGACGGTATCCAGTTGGTAAAGCTCCCGCTTCTTCCCGCCAATGTTATGGATTTCGGCGTATTTCTGCAGGAGTTCTTCATACACGGACTGATACTCGGCCAGCTTCTCCACATCTGACAGCAAAACAATGGTGACTCCCGGATAAGTGTTGATCTCGGCCAATCTTTCCAAGTAAACAGCATGTATTTTTGGAAGCTCGGCTTCGGTAGCGATGAAATAGTTGGTTGCTAGCAGATTCACAAGGTACTCCTTGATTGGTAAACATGTGTTTTCAAATCAAATGTATTCTACAATGCAACCAACCCACCATGGCTGTGTTGATACTCACTGCTTATTTGCTGGTTGGCGCGGCGGGCAGTTCAAATGACTTTTCGAATTTGGGGATTTCTTTCTTGTCTGAAGCTGACGGCATCAGGATCTCGGCAGCCTGCCGGGTATAGGTCAGGGTGTAGGAGTCGACATTCCTGCCAGCGATAACCCCATACCAACCGACCCGTTCCCCATCACCGCTCTTCACGTCACCGATGGGAGTGTGCCCAGCCTTCTCCATGGCTTCTTCGGGATAGCTAGTTGGCGAGGAACCCCGTTTATCGTCTTTGGAGCTCAGCCTAAAGTCGCCGCGGGAAATAATATTGGTATACACCTCCCCGGGAATCACCTTGACCTGCAATAACACTATTTCCCTGCCGGTACCACGGGCGTCGGACGGGAAGTTACGGATGATCGACAGTACCTCGATATGATCCTGGGTTTCCGGGTCGTCGAAGGTAATGTTGGTGAGGGGAATTTCGACCGGCTTAGGCTCGGCGCTGGTGGTTGTTGGGGTGGCAGCGATGGAGGTGGAGAGCTCGGTAGGCAGCTCCGTGGGGTAATCGGTGGGAAGCTCGGTCGGATAATCGGTGGGCAGGGTGGGGGTAGCAATCTGTGCATTCATATTGCTGCCCACGGGAAGCGCACAGGCGGTGAGTGTCATTGTGGCACCCAAAACGAAAGTTATGGCGATTCTTGAGAGGTATGTCACTGCAATAACCCTTCATCAGATGTTTGACGCCCCTCAACATATCGCACTGACCTAAATATTCAATAAGAGAAACTATAGTATTTCTATAAATCACCCCCGTGAGGGTGAGGATTGACGAGAATTGGCAGCACCAGAACGCCTGGCCCTGCGGTGATCAAGCGTCAGCGAGACCGAGCAATTGCAAGCACAATAAAAGTAGCACCCAAGGTTTTCATGAAGATTTACCGGCTTAGAACCAATGCTATATAAGTGCCGACAGGTGGGCGTCGATAAGCGAGAAATGGGAAAAACCCCACACCTTAAAGTGTGAGGTTTCCATTACGTGTGCCCAGGGGGGGACTTGAACCCCCACGTCCTTGCGGACACTGGCACCTGAAGCCAGCGCGTCTGCCAATTCCGCCACCTGGGCCGGCGGTGCAAATACCACGTTTTGCGACTCGAATAACATATCATGATAGTGGGGCAGGAAGTCAAATCGGCAGCTTATCTGAAAAATCTTTATATACCTACCCTCACTTGAAGTAGGCCACTGGGTCCAATAAATCTATACTAATAGAATCACGTGTCAGATATTCCGGTAAAAGTGGTGTAGAAGGAGGCAAAGCCATAATGTCTTTTATGGGCAAAATCGCAAAGCTCGACAGTGCCATGCAACGTGGTCTGGACAATAGCTTTGCCTATGTCTTTGGCGGTCGAGTAGTTCCCGCAGAGATTGAAGAATTACTCAAACAAGAGGCCGAAGACAACCTCGTACGAACGTACGAAGGCACAACTGAAGCACCTAACGTGTTTGCGGTTCGGATTAGCCCGAAAGATTTCGCTAACCTGTCCAACGAACACCCCAACCTCGGCACTGATTTCGCAGATCAACTTACCCGATATTTCCGTAATAATGGGTGGATAACACCAGGTCCAGTCACCGTGACCATCCAAAGCGATGATTCGCTTCGCACCGGGCAAAGACGCGCAGATAGTTCAGTCAGCCATACACCAGAATATGGTAGTGGGTTTTTAGGTTTAGACAGTTTCCAGAATAATTATTCGAACACACCGAACAACACATCAAACGCAGCATGGGCGGAGTCGGATTATCAAGATCAGCCATACGATCAGCAATACAGCGAATCATATACTTCCAATGAAAGCGAGCCAGAAGTGAGCAATAATCCCATCACTGAGCAAATGAGCGCCCAAGCACCCGGCCCCCAACCGCGGCCTACCTCGGCTGTCAGTTTGCTCTTACAAGATGGTTCTTCCCGCACCTATTACGTTAATGAAGGCTCCAACATTATCGGCCGGGGCAATGACGTAGATTTTCGGCTCCCAGACACGGGGGTGTCCCGGAAACACGCTGAGATCATTTGGAATGGTCAAGATGCCATCCTAGTGGATTTACAATCAACCAATGGCACGACCGTGAACGATACTCCGATTGAAAACTGGCTGCTAGCCGACGGCGACGTCATCACCGTGGGCCACTCTCATATCGAAGTTCGCATCGTTAACTAATTTAACTCATAAGGAACTTTCATGGATTCAGTGATTCTGTTTGGGCTGCGCATAGGACTACTCGTGGTTCTATGGCTGTTCATTCTCTTTGCGCTTAATTCCATGCGTAAAGATGTAAAGATCGCCGCGTCCTCCCCTAATCGGGGGGCTGGTAGTGGGGGTAGCGCATCATCGGTGCCGCCGGCCGCTCATCACGGTGGCATGCCCCAACAGATGACGATCGTCGATGGTCCCATGACCGGCTCCCGAATGGATTTAGGCGATCTCACCGAAATAACCATCGGCCGCGCCCCCGACTGCGATTTCTTGGTGTCAGATGATTTTGCTTCCGGCCGCCACGCCCGACTGATTAAACGCGACTCCGTGTGGTTTGTGGAAGACCTAGATTCCCGCAATGGCACCTTTGTGCATGGGGAAAAAATCGAAGGACCCGTGCGGGTTAGCAGCGGCTCAGATATTAAAATCGGCCGCACCACTGTGAGGTTGGTTGCCTAGATGAAACTAAATTATGCTATTGGCTCCGACCAAGGCCTTGTGCGGGGGAATAATGAGGATTCGGCCTATGCTGGCCCGCACCTCCTCATACTTGCCGACGGCATGGGCGGGCACGCGGCGGGAGAAGTCGCCTCCCAGCTCATGGTGGAACATGTTTCCCAACTCGATATCGACCCTGGTAGCGACGACATGCGGTCCATGTTGGCGACCGCCGCCGACGAAGCCAACCGGTCCATTGCCCGCCGGATAAAAAAGTCCCCCGAAACCGATGGCATGGGCACCACACTCACCACACTGTTGTTTAATGGGACCGAGTTTGGGCTATGCCACGTGGGTGATTCGCGGGGTTATCGAATGCGCGACGGTAACCTAGAGCGCATTACCACCGATGATACCTATGTGCAGTCGTTGGTTGACCGGGGCGAATTAGACCCGGAGGATATTTCAACCCACCCGCAACGGTCCATGATTCTCAAGGCCTACAACGGGCGGGTGGTTGAGCCTACCCTGAAAACCCTCGACGCGCGGCCGGGCGACCGGATTATGCTCTGCTCCGATGGCTTAAGCGATCCGGTGACAGACTCCACCATTGAGACCACATTAAGCAGCGAAGGCACACCCGAGGGGGCGGTGAAACAGCTTATAGAGTTGGCGCTGCGGTCTGGTGGCCCCGACAATGTGACGGTGATTGTGGCAGATGTGGTTGCCGACAATGACACCGACACCCCCCTACCCACCGGACCCCTGATCGCGGGCGCCCCCAACACGGGCCAGGAATTAAACCCGCGCCCCGACACGTCGTCGACCCGCGCTGCCGCCGTGATTGCCGGCAGTCGAGCAGCCAAGCAGGCACAGAAAGCGCGGCAGGAAGCAGCATCGCTTGACGACGACACCCCCACGGACCCCAAAATCCCAGAAGTGCCGGATCCCGAGGACATAGAGGATCTCGGTGATGCCACTGGTGCCGACACAGCCGATATCGCCAATGGCGATGATGGCGTCGACGATGGGTATGGCACCGAGGAAAAACCAGCCACAAAAAAGAAGGAGAAAAAAAAGAAGACCCGGAAAAATCGACGCGGCTGGATCATGGGACTCGTCTTCATTATCATTGTTGCGGTATTGGTCACCTGTTTCTTTTTTGTTGACAAGTACATGAAAGACCGGTACTTCATCACCGTCAATGCGAACGACAAAATCGTCATTAACCAGGGAATGAGCTCGGATATATTGGGTGGATTATGGAATACCCCCTACCAAGAGGCATGTCTGAATGCGAACGATAATCTCACCACCATTCAGGTGGGAGCCATTGAATCCTGTCACCGATTTGGCTTAAATGATTTAAAGGAAACCGCCCGAGGTTCCATTTCTTCACTTCCCGGTGGTGATTACAGTGAAGTACTGCAACAACTCCACCGACTTGCAGCCGAAGCACTCCCAGCATGTGTGATACGCAAGAGTGAGACACAAACAGCAGCCCCACCAACGCCACCAGCACCAAGTGAGGCACCGCGCTCCGACAACAACACCCCAGGGGAGGAACCACCAACGTCAACTGAACCAGTTCCTACCCCCACAACTTCACAGCAAGTAGTAGACGACGGCAATCTCAACACTCCAGGAGTAACCTGCCGGGAGGTGAATTAGTTATGAATATTTTCCGCCGAATCATTGGCCGCGGCACGGAATTTGCGCTGCTCCTCGCGGCCACAATCATCATTACTGTCGTCATGCTCAACCTGTATACGGCACAGGGAATCAAGCTCAATAGCGATATTGGGTGGGTCATCGGCGGCTTCATTGGGGTGTTTACCATCGCCCATTTGACCCTCTGCTTCCTCGCCCCCCAGGCCGACCAATTCATGCTGCCAGTGGCTGCGCTGGTCAATGGGTTAGGGTTGGCCATGATTCACCGGATTGATTTGGCGGAAGAGACCCACCTGGTGTCCCGCCAGGTCATGTGGATGGTGGTAGGCATTGGCCTGCTCATTACGGTGCTGGTGTTCCTGCGTGACCACCGTAGTTTGCAGCGCTACTCCTATGTGCTGGGCGCCATCGGGCTGTTCCTCTTGGCCATGCCGCTATGGTGGCCATTTAAGGGTGCGCATTCGGATGCAAAAATTTGGGTGTCATTTGGCCCTATTTCCCTCCAGCCGGGCGAATTTTCCAAGATTTTATTATTGCTGTTTTTTGCCCAATTATTGGTGACAAAACGAACCCTTTTTAATCTTGCCGGTAAACGATTTTTAGGCCTGGAATTTCCCCGCCTGCGTGACCTCGCCCCCATCCTGGGTGTGTGGGGCTTCGCCATTTTAATCATGGCCGGCGAAAACGACTTCGGCCCGGCCCTCCTGTTGTTTAGCACGGTGCTGGGCATGCTGTACCTATCGACGAACCGGGTGTCGTGGCTGCTCATCGGCACCGTTTTGGTTGCGGTGGGCGGCACCGCCGTCTACCAGGTTTCGAGCAAGATTCAGGATCGATTCTCTAACTTCCTCGACCCGATCGGGAACTACGACACCACCGGCTACCAGCTTTCCCAAGCCCTGTTCGGCATGTCCACCGGCGGGGTAACCGGTTCCGGGTTTGGCTCCGGGTTCCCCCAGAATGTGCCGGTGGCCGAGTCGGACTTTATTCTGGCCGCCATTGGGGAAGAAATGGGATTGGTGGGCCTGGCTGCGGTATTGATCCTGTTCACGATCTTCATTAGCCGGGGCATGAATATTGCGCTCAAGGCCAAGGATGTGTACGGCAAGCTGCTGGCTTCCGGCCTATCCCTGACCTTGGCGGTGCAGATTTTCGTGGTGACCGCCGGCATTTCGGCGCTCATGCCCATGACTGGTCTGACCACGCCCTTTATGTCACAAGGCGGATCATCATTGATGGCTAACTATATTTTGCTGGCAATCATGCTGCGGATTTCCGACGCCTCCCGAACCGGCTCCATGGGGCAACAGGTGGTGAAACGATGACCATGAATAAACCCATCCGAAACATCATGTTTTTTGCGCTCATCATGGTGATTATTTTGATGGCAAATTTAAGCATTGTTCATGTGTTTAAAGAAGACGAATATGCCAATAATCCCCTGAACCGTCGCATGTTTATTAAGGCGAAATTGCAGCCGCGTGGCCAAATCTCCGCCGGCGGCATTGTGCTGGCCGAGTCTAAGCAGGAGGAAGAAAACGGCTTCTACCACCGGGAATACCCCAACCATTCGCAGCAGTTCGGCATTGTTGAGGGCTACCTGTCCGACGTGTATGGCTCGAACGGTATTGAATCCTCCTATAACGATATTTTGAGCGGCACCGCTAATTCCCCCAAGCTGTGGTGGAAAAAGCTTATCTCCAATGAAAAGGTAGTGGGGAATGTGGAATTAACCCTCATTCCCTCCGTGCAGCAGGCCGCCTACAGTAAAATGTCCGATGCTGGATATGAGGGCGCCGTGGTGGCGATTAAGCCGTCGACAGGCGAAGTCCTCGCCATGGCCTCTACGCCGTCGTATGATTCGGCAAAAATCGCCGACGAAAACACCGCGGAGGAAGCCTGGAAGCAATACACCGAGGATGAGGGTTCGCCGCTGCTCAACCACGCCACCCAAGACATTCTGCCCCCCGGTTCCACGTTTAAGGTGATTACCACCGCTGCCGCGCTGGCCAGCGGCAAATACGGGCCCAGTTCCACGCTCACCGGCGAGTCGCAAATCACCCTGCCGGGCACCACCGCCACCCTGGAAAACTATGGTGGCCAAACCTGCGCCGGCTCAAACCAGGTGTCGCTGCTTACCGCCTTCCAATACTCGTGCAATACCGCCTTCGTGCAAATGTCCATTGATGTGGGCACCGACCAACTGCGCACCGCCGCCGCCGCATTTGGGGTAGAGGAACAATACGACCTGGGACTTCCCATGTCTAAGGGCACGCTCGGCCCTATTCCCGACAATGCCGCCCTCGGCCAATCCTCCATTGGTCAGCGCGACGTGTCCATGAGCGTGCTGCAAAACGCCGTGGTTGCGGCCACCGTCGCCAATGGTGGGGTGCGCATGGAACCCCACGTGGTGTCCAAGGTACGCGCCAACGACCTGTCCATCCTCAGCGAAACGAAACCCAAGGAGCTCTCCCACGACATTAAGCCGGAAACCGCGGAGACGCTCACGCAGCTCATGCGCGCATCCGAACAGCATACCTCGGGCGGTAGCAGCAGCCTCAACATTGCGTCGAAGACTGGCACGGCCGAACACGGCGAAGACTCCCGTAACTCCAACCCACACGCCTGGTATATTGCCTTCGCCCCCGGTGAAGACATTGCCGTGGCAGTCGTGGTGAAAAATGGTGGTGACCGGGGCCAAGCCGCAACCGGTGGTTCCGTTGCCGCGCCCATTGGACGTGCCGTCATCTCAGCCGTGCAGGCTGCGAATGCCCAAGGAGGCAAATAATGAGCGAACAAGACATGCTGCAAGACCTCTTGGGCGACGAATACTTGCTCAACTGGGTGGTTGGTAACGGTGGCATGTCCACCGTGTGGCTTGCCGACGACATCGAGAACGAGCGCGAGGTAGCCGTCAAGGTGCTCCGGCCGGAGTTTTCCGACAATGTGGAATTCCTCTCCAGGTTCCGAAATGAGGCGTTGGCCAGCGAAGACATCCGTAATGACAATGTGGTGGAAACCTACAATTATAAGGAAGTCACCGACGATTCCGGCCGGACTTTCTGCTTCATTGTCATGGAGTTCATTCGGGGCGAATCCCTAGCGGACATGCTCATTAGGAAGGGGTCGCTCCTGGAGCCCGACGCCCTCGACATTCTGGAACAGGCCGCCCACGGCCTGGCCGCCATCCACGAACGCGGCCTCGTCCACCGGGATATCAAGCCCGGTAACCTGCTCATCACCCAAAACGGCAAGGTGAAAATCACCGACTTTGGTATCGCCAAGGCCGCGGCTGCCGCACCGCTCACCCGCACCGGCATGGTGGTGGGCACCGCCCAATACGTGTCCCCGGAACAAGCCCAAGGCAAAGACGTCACCACCGCCACCGACGTGTACTCCCTAGGGGTGGTCGGCTACGAGATGTTGGCCGGTAAACGGCCGTTCTCTGGGGACTCCTCCGTGTCGGTGGCCATTGCGCACATCAACCAGGCACCCCCGGCCCTGCCTACGTCGATTAGCGCCCCCACCCGGGAACTCATTGGTATTGCGCTCCGCAAAGAGCCGGAACACCGGTACTCCGATGGGGCGGAATTGGAAAAAGCCGTGGCAGCTGCCCGGTTAGGCAAGCGGCCGCCGCAACCGGTGGGCGTCGCCACGCCGTCGCAAAGCATGGAGGAAACCTCCGCCACCGCTCAAACCTCGCAAATACCCGCAACCGACGCCACCACCATAGCGCCGCAGGAAACCGTCGGGTCGCGCATGAATCCCCCCACTACCCCACCGGTGCGAGCTGCGAATATGCCGGCGCGGGCGACATCGACGACCATTGCGCCGCCGCGGAAACCACAACCGCGACCCCAGCCGGAACCGGAAGAGGAGTCGCGCACAACCGGGCTTATCACCGGCATTGGTATTTCGATAGTGCTGGCCATTGCGGTTATAGTCGGCATGTACTATTTCTCGGGAGGCAAATGGACGGGTACGTCACAGGAGAAAAGCTCGTCTGCTGCAGCAACCACCACGTCATCAAGTCCACGGGAGGCGACAGTCACCCAAGACACGCCCGTGCAACAAGCTCCCCAGGTTCCTGATAATTATACTAATAATAATCAGTACGAGGCACCATCCCAGCCAACTGTGCAGCACAATAATCAGTCCACGGTGGGAACCCCCTCATACCAACCCACCTATGCACAGCCGACGCCAACCCCCACAGTGGTTATTACGGATCTCCCAACCGCAGTTCCCACTGCTGTACAACCACCAGTCGTCACCGAGCCGACAGCACAACCGGACCCGGGTGATGGTAACGGTGGTGGCGG
>CAJZGD010000048.1 GCA_915275065.1 uncultured Corynebacterium sp.
ATGTGGTGGTCAGTCATATTTTGCCTCGACAAGCTTCAACCTGCGGTTACACCGCTAACAAGTCGATGACGAACACCAGTGTGCGGCCAGAAAGCGGATGCCCGCCACCTTCCGGACCATAAGCAGCCTCCGGCGGTATGACCAGTTGCCTACGGCCACCCACCTTCATGCCAACAATGCCTTCTTGCCACCCAGCTATGAGATTGGATAGGGGAAACTCGATAGGCTCGCCACGATCCCAGGAAGAGTCAAACTCCTGCCCGGAATCGAAATCAACACCGACGTAGTGCACTTTAACCATACCGTTAGCCTGGGCTTCGTCACCATCGCCAACAGTGATATCCGTAATCACAACATCGTCCGGCTTAGGGCCGGTTGGCCGTTCAATTACTGGCTTCTCCATGCGGGGTGAAACTCCTTTGGAATCATCGTGATGTGTAGATGTGACGTAACCGATACAGCGAACGGCTACGAAAGTCCCACACTATTGTAATGGGTTATTGCATAACCGACCTGATTATGCAGCTCACAGCTCACACAACCACCCAGATCATGCACCCATTACGGGGTATAACCGCGAGGATGGATCATCACCATTCACACCACGAATGCCCCGCACAGCCTGTTATCAGTCACGCTCGGAACGGGGAATGACCACACGGTGAGTTTCGCCGGTGTAAATCTGCCGCGGCCGATTAATCTTCGTCGTGGTAGCCAACTGCTCCCGATACTGGGCAATCCACCCGGGCAGCCGCCCAATAGCAAACAGCACCGTAAAGAAATCTGTGGGGAACCCCATGGCCCGATAGATCAAACCGGTGTAGAAATCCACATTCGGGTACAGCTTCCGGGAGATGAAATACTCATCGTTGAGCGCAATCTCCTCCAGTTTCATGGCCAAATCCAACAAGTGGTCACCACCCAAATGATCCAGAATCTGGTGGGCGGTATCCTTCACGATTGCGGCCCGCGGATCATAATTCTTGTACACGCGGTGGCCGAAGCCCATGAGCCGCACGCCCTTTTCCTTATTCTTCACCCGGTTCATGAAGTCGGTAGCGTCACCACCGTTTGCGGCAATCTTCTCCAGCATCTCCAGCACCGCCTGGTTTGCCCCACCATGCAGTGGGCCAGACAACGCATTAATGCCACCAGCAATGGCCACAAACATATTCGCCTGGGCAGAAGCAATCATGCGCACCGTCGACGTGGAGCAGTTCTGCTCATGGTCGGCGTGCAAAATAAGCAACTTGTCCAAGGCCTTCGACACCACCGGGTCCACCTCATAAGGCTCGGTGGGATAGCCGAACATCATGCGCAGGAAATTCTTCCTAGCATTGAGCGAGTTATCGGGATACATGTATGGTGCACCCTTCGACGCCCGGTAAGCATAGGCGGCAAGCATCGGCACCTTCGCCAAAAGTCGCACCGACGCCTTATCCAACTGCGCCTCATCCAACGGATCAAGCTGGTCCTGGTAATAGGTGGAAAGAATATTCACCGACGATGCCAGCACCGACATGGGGTGGGCATTTCGTGGGAAGATCTTAAACTGCGCCTTGAAATCCTCATCCAACAATGTGTGATGGCGAATTTCACTATTAAAATGCTCCAACTCTTGCTGATTCGGCAGCTTCCCCTTAATCAGCAGGTAGCACACCTCATTGAATGTGGCATTCTGTGCCAAATCCGCAATATCGTAACCGCGGTGCCTAAGAATCCCCTGCTCACCATCAATATAAGTGATCTTCGACTCCGTAGAGCCGGTGGAAACATAACCGGGGTCGAAAGCAACAAGGTTGGTTTCGGCCAGCATGTTTCCCAATACCACGCCGCTATAGCCCTCGGTGGACTCAATGATGTCCATCTCATACTCGCCGCCAGGATAATGCAATACAGCCTTCTCGTTATTGGCAGTCATAGCTTCCCTTTCTAAGAAAAAATTTTCGGTTTTCTTCTCCCCGCGTCACATCGCCATGCTTGACGACGAATCATTCCGCGGGAAATAACCGGATGGCGCCACACCGCCCCACCGATTATGAAATTATGCAATACCTCAGCCATCATCACTATCATTTTTCGGCGAAAACCCACGAAGCAACGGACACAACAATACCCGGCAAAAATCATGGCAATTTCCAGCCGGATACCAGGCCTAAGTCACAGGAAATTCTACAACAAAGAACGATTTTCATCTGCGATGGTGCCTAGCATGAGATTACCTATTTTTAGCCCAGCGTGGGGAACCGCATAATGTATCAAAAGTTGTGACCCCTGCGACAAATACTATTTCCGCAGGACATTGGTGCAGCTCACCATTTTTCCCACCACCCCCGACCACCCCCGTCTTCGTAAAGGGCAGACATTCACCAGTACGAAAAATCTCTACCCGCCCCTTATACAGCGAAGATTACCGGTAGAATTTGAGCCAGCGTACCTATAGCCACGACCCGGCATGCAACCATATTCAGTTATAAGTTAAGCAAACCGGACGTAACTATCACGCGACAAAATTTCCACTCCGCCTAGAAAGCACGCACATGACCGACCAGTTCCCTGCTCTCCCCACCGAGCTCCTCCCAGCCGATCCCCGGTTCGGATGCGGCCCCTCCAAAGTTCGCCCAGGCCAAATCGACGCCATTGTCGCCGGCAGCCGCGCCATCATCGGCACCTCCCACCGGCAACCAGCGGTGAAAAATGTGGTGGGCAGCATTCGCGCCGGGTTGGCGGAATTGTTTGCATTGCCGGCCGGGTATGAGATCGTTTGTTCGCTTGGTGGGGCCACGGCCTTTTGGGATGCTGCCACATTCGGACTCATCACTAAGAAGTCGGGGCACTTGGCATTTGGCGAGTTTTCGGCAAAATTCGCCGCGGCATCAGCAAAAGCTCCGTGGCTGGATGAGCCCACGGTGATATCGGCCGAGCCCGGGGACGCCCCCGCCCCGCAGGCAATGCCTGGCTGCGACGTGATCGCCTGGGCGCATAACGAGACTTCCACGGGCGCTATGGTGCCGATAACCCGCCCGGCGGGTTCAGAGGGGTCGCTGGTGGTCATTGACGCAACATCGGGTGCGGGCGGGTTGCCGGTCGATATGTCGCAGGCCGACGTGTATTATTTCTCGCCGCAAAAGTGTTTCGCTTCGGACGGTGGGCTGTGGTTCGCCGCCATGAGCCCGGCTGCTTTAGAACGTATTGCCGAGATTAATGCGAGCGATCGGTTTATCCCGGAATTCCTCAATTTGCAAACCGCTGTGGATAATTCCCGCAAAAACCAAACGTATAACACGCCGGCGGTTGCTACCTTATTGATGCTTGAAGACCAGGTGAAGTGGATGAATGATAATGGTGGCCTGGCCGGAATGGTGGCACGGTCTACCGCAAACTCGGACACCCTTTACGACTGGGCGGACCAACGGGAAGAGGTATCGTGCTTTGTGAGTGACCCGAATAAGCGTTCGCTCGTTGTTGGTACCATTGATTTTGTCGACTCCATTGATGCGGCGCTCTTGGCAAAGATCTTACGCACCAATGGCATTCTCGATGTGGAACCGTATCGGAAACTCGGCCGAAACCAATTGCGGATTGGCATGTTCCCGGCAATTGACCAATCGGATATTGCCTTGTTGACTCAGGCGATTGACTGGGTGCTGGATCATGGTTACGCATCGGCAAGCTAACAAAATTTCCCTCTAAAATTATGCCCACCACGCAACTAAAAAGTTTAACTTTAAAGTAGCACTTTAGAGATAGGTTTTATATTTAACCGCATGGAGTCGGGTTTTTAAACCGACGTGGGCACAGTTGTGGGTTAAGGTAGGTACGAAAGTATCCGCGCATCTACTGCCGTATTTTTGTTCATGATCTTCATTGCATAAGGAGCTGGTGTTACATGAAGGAGCTCTTCCTGGTCTCCGCCGAATCCACCAAGGATTCCTTGGTGTTACGCACTGAGGATGATGAACAATATTTTCTCGTTGTCACCGACGATTTACGCACTGCACTGGTGGGTGACTCACTCACCCCGGCTGCCGACATCGCCGACGCTGACCAGGAGACAGCAGATACCGCTAGCTCCTCTATCAGCTATATCGCCCCCCTCCACCTTGCGGCCTCTGCCACCCCGGACAAGGAGAAGGACGCAGAGAGCGACACCGATGATACCGAGGCTGCCGCTCACGCTGATGCAAAGAAATCCGCAACTTCTTCGTCGTCCATCACCGCGGTTTATTCCGCCAGCATGAACCGCGCCGCCACGGCGAGAGACACCCAGCTCAGCAAGCTCGACCCTCGACTGTCGGCGCCGCTGAAGATGACGCCCCGGGAAATCCAAAGTCGAATCCGTGGCGGGGCGAGCGTCGCTGAAATCGCCGCGGCGAACGATGTTCCCGAATCCCGGATCGAGAGTTACGCTCACCCGGTGCTCCTGGAACGCTCCCAAAAAGCAGAAATGGCGAAGCGCGCCCACCCGGTTCGCGATGATGGCCCGGCGCGACTCACGCTGTGGGAAATCCTTGACACAGTTTTCACTGCCCGCGGCCTCGACGTCCGTAACTCCAGCTGGGACTCCTACCGAGACACCACCGGACAATGGGTAGTGACCGTCAGCTGGACGTCAGGAGCCGCGGAGCACCTAGCCGAATGGTCATATCACCAACAAGGCATGACAAGCGCTACCGCGGTGGCACGCAATGGTTTGGCCGCCAGCCTCATTGACCCAGATTTTGTGCCGCCGGTCCGTAGCTTGTCGGCCATTACCTCCCCCATCCCCGTTGTCACTGATGATCTGATCGACAACCCCCAAAAAGTGCAGCAGATTTCCGCACAGCAACAACCGGTGGTGAGCGAAGAAACCACAGGTGAAGCCATTCATGATTCCCCGCAAACCGCCCAAACTCGACGGCGTCGTAAAGCGGTAACACCGCATTGGGAAGACGTATTGCTAGGGGTGCGGAGCAACGCGAAACGCCCACGTAAGTAAGATGTTTTTATCACTTTTATCGTCGGGGAGTTAACTTCCCTTTTTGTTTTTACTAAGGTCTTAACCACAGCAATACTTGCTACTGTCTGCGTAGAAAAAAGGATAGATGCAGTGGATCATTCATCCCACGACACGGTAATCACCCTGTGGTTTGTCACCGCCACCCACCCGGAAAAGGTGATAGCAACCATGCCACGGGCCGACCGGGGTTTCGGGCGTAAGCTGCTCTCGCAGCTCAATCCGCGGTGGCCGATCACCCCCATTGGGCAGTTCGCGCTCAACCGCTCTGCCCAGCCTTCGCGTTCAGAATTTTATATTGCCGGTTTTCCGGGGCTGTCTATTATCCAAACGGTCGTGGATGATTTCACCATGATCTCCGGTATTGACCAGGCCCTGCGAACCGCTATCCCTGCCGAAAACGTGTACGCCATTGCCACCAATACTGGCACAAGTTATGGGGCATTTGCGCACTGGTCTCGTGGAAACCTCAAGCGGGCATTCGCCGCGGTGAACGAAAGAGTGTACGAAGACTTGGGGCTCGTGGATACATTCGAAAGCTCCTACTGGGCTGGGTATCACACCACCGAAACATCTGGCCTCACGCTTCCGTTTAGCCCTATCGATCTGGCTCTCCATGCCCAACGCTCTTGGCTTGGCTTCGACATGGCTACCTGCCCGGATATCAATATAGTTGCCTACGCTGTTGATGGCCGCCCCGAGCCGAAAATCACCTACCGGCAGCCCATTGGCGCTAGACCGCTCACGGAACGCACCACCACAAAACTCAGCCTGGGCTCCACCCGGAGCAATGGCGAGTTCGACGACTATGAGCTTCCCGACGAGTTTGACGACGTCGACGGCGCCGGCACCAAATACGCAGAGGAAGCAGTCGCGCTCACTAAAAAATCGGTGACCAAAACCAAAGGTTTTGCTGCCCGGTTCCGGGAGCGTTTGGCCGGCATAGGTCATGGTTTGAAGGAACGCCTGCGGCACACCGATCGGCCAACCCCACAGCCGAAGAAACCTGCCGCACTCCCCTCGGCCGCAAACACACAACCCAAAGCTACGAAGGAAGCTACCAAAGACAAGAAGAAGACGGATCACGCCAGCGCTACAGAAGCCAAGGCAGCGAAGGCGTCAGAGAGCAGTTCCGCGAAGCAAACCACAACCAAGGCTGTCAGCACCAAATCCATCAGCACAACTGATGCGATTGGAACCGACGCCATCGCCAACAAATCAACGGCTTCACAGAATGCTGCGCAGGGGAAAGACCAGCAAAGCGCGAAAACAAAGACAGCTCAACCGGCTGCAACGGCAGCTACGAAAAAACCAGCCGATGCTGCCGACACCACCGAGACTATTGACTCTCAGGCAGTCAAGGCCGGCGTGAAGAAGGCGCAAGCCACAGCCAGCGCAAGCAAGCCGGCAGATAAGCCGAAGGAAGCGGCGCAAACTGCTAAGGAGGCATCGGTACAGAAAGCAGAAAGCACAGGTACCAAACCGGCTGCGGCAGCCACCGCCAAACCGGTCGCGTCGAAGACGACCGCTACCGCTAGCGCTAAACCAGTCACTTCGAAGACTGCCGCTGCCGCCGCTGATTCGGCGAAACCGAAGGCAACCAAGGCACCAGCTAAAACCACCGCCAAGGCTACCAAGGCAACAAAGACCGCAACGAAGGCAACGAAGACGGTCAAGAAAACCACGACGAAAGCAGTCAAGCGGACCACCAAGGCCACGGCAAAAGCAACAACGAAAGCTCCCGAAACGGCGGCTTTCCCTTCCAGCGAATCGGCGACGGCTGCGAAACCAGCCCCCAAGTCGGGAATAAGAGTGCCTGCCAAGAGCACCACGAGTGCCCAGAAGCCAGCCCCTGCAGAAAGCCCCGAAACGAAGGCGTTCCCGGCCGAAACCTCTCCTGCGGAGGATGCCCCACAAAAGAAGCGCCGCACGCTCGGAACCCGCACCACCCGAAGTAAGAAGAGTTAGGAAACCATAGCGCTATTCACCACGGGTCATGCAGCCTCGCTGTCGCTCATAGAGTGCAATGGCGGCAGCGGTGGCCACGTTCAGCGAGTCCGTGCCCGCAGACATGGGAATGCGCGCACGAGTGTCTGTTCGACGCATGGTTCGTTCGGCTAATCCTGGCCCTTCTGCCCCCACCAGCAGCGCGATCTTCTGATACGGCATGCCTTTGTCATCATATAATGCCTGATCTAATGGCACCGCATTTTCGTGAGGGGTCAGTGACACTAACTGAAATCCAGATTCTTTCAGCTGGTCTAAGCCATAATGCCAGTTTGTATGTTTTCCCTCAAAACTAGCATGGGGTAGGCGAAGTACATGTCCCATGGAGACCCGAACGGAGCGGCGATACAACGGATCCGCGCACCCATTACCGAATAGAATCGCATCAACCCCCAGCCCAGCGGCATTACGAAATATCGAACCTATGTTCTCGTGGTCGCCGACGCCTTCTAGCACCACCACGGTAGTGGCTGTCTTCAGAACCTCGCTGAGGCTGAGCTCCGGTACCCGATTCGCAGCAGCCAACAGGCCACGATGCATGTCGTATCCTGCGACTTGAGCCAGGGTTTCCCGATCCAGTGAATAAATGTCAATACCTGCCACAAGATCGGCGATATGAGGTTGGGAAAGGAATTTTTCCAGCTTTGCTGGAAACCCCACCAGGGTGCGCACCGGGTATCGAGAGGCGAGTAATCGTTCAACGATCAAGGGCCCTTCCGCGATCACTAGCCCTTTGCCGCCGGGAAGATCAGGTCGATTATCGGAGTGCTTGAGGTCACGAAAGTCGTCGAGCCGAGGATCAGTGGGATCCGATATGTGGGTGATCATCATGGTGTTTAAGCGTATGCGATGGTCCTGGCATTGTGAACATTGGTTGATACTTGATCGCTCGTGCCGGTTACCAATCATTCTTGGAGCTTTGAGCAAAATCGCCGGAAGCATCAGGAAACCCATTCTTCATCAGAAGGGGAGCTTTGTGGTTTGTCGAAGCCGCAACCCTTGTCTCACCAAGGCGGGTATCGCTAGTGATAAGCACTACACGAGCATGCATCAGGCAATAACCACGAACACCAAACCCTCAGCTTTGTCGCGCAAAGCTCCACTTCCGCATGTCGTCGTGGCGTCTGGCTCAATGTTGTTTGAAAAGTGGAGCTTTCGAAAACCACCAGTATGGTCTTCTGGTCCCAACCCGCCATGCTCAACCCACTTTCAAGCGGATTCCCAACCTAGATTCGAATCTTCAGGAGGGCCATAACGTGCCCAAAGCTCCACTTTTGTATCCATCACTCCCCTATCTCACGTTGTAATCCAGAAGTGGAGCTTTCCCCGCATCCCACCATGCTCCCGCACACGCATGCCCCTGAATAGCTGGCCTGGTAACAGCAAACTTCGATACGAAGATGCGGAAACCCCCAGTGCCCATCTCACTGCATGTGTTTCGGTTGCAGCGGAAAATTTGGGATAGGACTGGGGGTTCGTGCTGGAGCTATCCGGGCGTCCCAAGATTTTTCCAGGGGTTGTCGCCGGCCTGGAAAAGCCTGCGAAAAGTTAGCTCACTGCATTGAGGAGGGGGTTAGCGGCAAAATACACCAGGAATAATGCCGAAAGCAGCCACATGATCCAGTGCACTTCCTTGGCCTTCCCGGCAGCCACCTGCATGAGAACGTAGGAGATGAAGCCCACACCAATACCGTTAGCAATCGAATACGTAAACGGCATGATCACGATGGTGAGGAACGCCGGCAACGCAATGTGGAACTGGGTGAAATCGATGTCGCGGATTTGCCCCATCATGAGCGCCCCCACAACAACCAGCACCGGCGAAGCAGCCTCGATGGGAACAATCGAATACAGGGGGGTTAAGAACATTGCCAGGAGGAAGAGCAGGCCGGTCACTACATTGGCCAGGCCGGTGCGTGCACCATCGGCAATGCCCGCCGCGGAATCCACATACACCGTGTTCGAGGACACGCTGGCGCCGCCGCCAACGATAGCACCGGCGCCTTCAACGATCAGGGCGGTCTTCAGGTTCGGCAGATTATCATTTTCGTCGGTGAGTCCGGCCTGCTTGCCGAGGGCGGTCATGGTGCCCATGGCGTCGAAAAAGTTCGCAAGAACCAGGGTGAACAGGATCAGAACCGCAGCCAGCACCCCAATGCGGCTGAAAGCCCCGAACAGGGAAACCCCACCCACGATCGACAGGTCTGGGATGCCGCCAATGCTGTCCGGGAGGGTGGGGACCGCCAGATTCCAGCCGGTGGGCACGGATTTGCCGTCCACCACGGAGGGCCCGGCGTGGGTGATTGCTTCGACAATCATGGCGATGATGGTAGTAACCACAATGCCGATAAACAGCCCGCCGCGAACCCAGCGCGCAACAAGAATGCCGCAGATGACCAGACCGATGACAAACACGAAAGTCGGCCAGGAGGAGATGGAGCCCCCGGTGCCCAGCCCCACGGGAACGGTGGTGTGGGCGGAGTCGGGGATGCGTCGAACGAAACCGGCGTCGACAAGGCCAATCATTGCGATGAACATGCCAATGCCGACGCCCATTGCGGCCTTGATTTCGCGGGGGATGGCGTTGAATACCGCCATGCGGAAGCCGGAAAGCGCGAGGGCCACGATGATAACACCGTCGAGGACGACGAGCCCCATGGCCTCGGGCCAGGTGAGGCCTTCGGTGGCAACGAGGGTGACTGCCACAAGGGTGTTGATGCCCAGGCCGGTGGCAATACCGAAGGGATATTTAGCAATGGCACCGAAGGCGATGGTCATAACACCGGCGGCGAGAGCGGTGGCTGCTGCGACTTGGGGAACACCGAGGACGGTGCCGTTAATGTCGGCACCGGTACCGAGGATGAGGGGGTTGAGGATGATGATGTAGGCCATTGCGAAGAATGTGACTACACCAGCGCGGATCTCGGTGCTCACGGTGGAGCCACGTTTGGAGATCTCGAAATAGCGGTCGAGGGCACTTGGTGTGTCGACCGCAGCGGTTTTTGCCATGGTTACTCCTGGGTTTTTATGGTGGTGTTGTCAGTCGTGTCAGCACAAAAAGAAAAAAATGTCGTAGATATTTTTGTGTTTTGGTGGTATTGCGATGACGTCTGACAACAAATAGCAAAACTTCCACCTATCAGAATGGCACTTTACCTGCGTAAAGAACAAACTTTCTTCCAGTGAAAGTGATGCAGACAACATGATATCAATGTTGGTGGGCGACATTTAAATATCGATGGGGATGGTTTGGTCATCGTCGAAAGGCTCGGCGGTGGTTCCCAGGGGTTCCGGTTGGGGGGTTTCGGAGTGGGCGCCGCAACCGTAGGTGGCGGCAACGATGGTGCCGTCGGCGGAGTATTCGTTGGCACACACGCCGACATCAGTGGTGGTGGCGAGCGGAAGATAGAAGGCACAGGTGGCGCAGGTGAATGTGGCCTGGCGCGCGTAGGGTGATTGTGGCCCGTGTTCGCCGGCTTTCCAACGCTGGAGCGCTTGGCTCAGCCCGATTTGTGAAAGCATGCGCGGTTGGCTACTGCTTGTCGACGCCTTGTGCTGCTGGGTGGTGACCGCATCGTCGGGATCAATGGTGAGTCGGTCATCGTCGATGGGGGCGGGCATGATGTCACCGGGGCCAAGGTCACCGGGTTGGATGCGTTGCTGGTAGGGAACCCATTCCGGGGCTTTCAGGGCGGTGCCACCAGGAACGAGGGCAAGTTCGGAAACAGTGATCCAGTGGGAGCCACGGGCGCAGGCGAGTACTACATTCCATTCCCACCCGGGATAGCCGGGCACGTCGGCGGCGAATCGGTGGGTGGCGGTGGTGGTTTTGATGTGGGTTACACCAAGGTGACGGCCGGCTCTGCCGTCGTCTAGCTCATTGATGGCGTTACGCGCAATGGTGGTTGCGAGTTTACTCAGTAGGGGCTGGCGTGGTTTTTTGCTGGTGTTACTTCTTCCGTTTGCATCATGTGGCACAGTTCCATTATTTCGCATGGGGGTTTCGTCATGCACATAATGGTTTTATGTTGACTATTCCACGTTTCGTGTTTCCGGTGTCTGTCATGACTGTGGTGGCGTTGATGTTGGCTGGTTGTGGCGGTGGTGATTCTGGCACGTTACAATCATCGGGGCCGTCAACAACCGCCGAGGTGGCTCATGAGGTGGAGCGACTGGGGGTTGAGGTTGTTGCCAGGCACCCGTTTGACGCAACGTCTTTTACTCAGGGGCTAGAGGTGACCGGGGATAAGTTGCTGGTCAGTACGGGTTGGGAGGGGAAGAGTCGAATTTATCACACCACTGTGGATAATGTGCAGTCGAATTCGCAGGATATTGATCGTCATCAGTTTGGGGAGGGCGCGACCCAAGTGGGGAATGTGGTGTGGGAGTTGACGTGGCGGGATGGGGTTGCATATAAGCGGGATGCGGCAACGTTAGCGGAGCTTGGGACGGCCAAATATTCCGGCGAGGGGTGGGGGTTGTGTTCGTTTTCTGATGTGGTGATGATGTCAGATGGTACGGATGAGTTGCGGTTTCTGGACCCGGATACGTTTGCGGAGAAGTCTCGGGTGAAGGTGACGCTTTCCGGCACATCGGCGGCTGAGCTTAATGAGTTGGATTGCGTCACTGGTGATAATGGTCAACGCCTGGTGTATTCGAATGTGTTTTTGAGTACAGATATTTATCGTATTGATGCGAGTTCGGGGAAGGTGACGGGAATTATTGATGCCTCGACGGTGCCGAATAATGCGGCACCGGATCCGAATAATGTGCTCAATGGGATTGCGCACATTCCTGGCAGTGACCGATTTTATGTGACGGGTAAGCGGTGGCCGGATTTGTACGAGGTTCGGTTTGTGAAACCTACAAGCTAGGACGCTAGGATAAGCTTCCATGAGTCGAAAATCACGCCGGAAAAACCTGCAGCAAATCGTGGCCCTCTTGGTGGCTGTTGTTGTGGTGGTTATCGCCTCGGTGGCGTTCCAGCGATGGTGGAATAATCGGCCCGGCCCCGAGCCTAAGGATGTGGCTATCACCGTCACGGTGAACGGCACAGAGCAGGAGGTACTTCCCTATAGTATTTGCGAGTTGGGAAGTGATTGCGTGGAGAATAAGGTCACGATGCTTGATGTTGCGGATGACGCCAAGATCAGCATTAAGGTGCCGCAATATGTTTATGACCATGAGTGGACCCAGCTCACTATTTACGACAATCCGGCGGCCAATGATGAGAAGCTCCATGGCGCGCACGAGCGGGACACGATTGAGGTTCCGGTGACTATCGACCCGGTGGG
>CAJZGD010000049.1 GCA_915275065.1 uncultured Corynebacterium sp.
GGGCTCGGTGGGTGCGGGTGCGGCGCGCAACCGGTGCTGCATAGCTGCCGTGAGGGTGTCGAGTACCGCGGATTTCAGCCATGATTCCACCGGCGGTTTGCTGGTTTCTTTGAGCACGTTCCGGCCGCGGATTCGGAATACTTTGATGGGCGCATCCCGGTTGCTGATGCCGTTGTAGCAGGAAATGAGGGTGGTGAGCCGCGCTTTCGGGGCAGCCTCTTCCAGGGCTTTGAGCAGGGCGTCTGCAGCGGGTTTGTTGCTTCGAGAGAGCCGCATCAGGTGGTC
Organism: uncultured Corynebacterium sp.; assembly: GCA_915275065.1. Lineage (GTDB taxonomy): Bacteria > Actinomycetota > Actinomycetes > Mycobacteriales > Mycobacteriaceae > Corynebacterium. Next base: position 286 of record CAJZGD010000049.1, read on the forward strand.
GACGCGCCGAAGTAGGTTGCCCGGGTTGGTGGTTAATAGCCGGGCAGCGGTGGGAACATCGTCGCCTAATAGGGCGGCCTCCACTTGGGAGTTGAAGGTGCGGTGGGCGGTTTTGCCGAAGATGATTGTCAGGTGGGTGTGGACGTCCACCGCCTGTGGTAATTCGAATGGGTGTACGGGCCGGAGGGCTCGGCGCCATAGTTTTTTGTGGCGCACCACCATGTCGAGGTTGGTGTTATCGGTAAATCGGGCCAGGGCCCGAAGGATGCTACGTCGTTGCGGCCGGGGGATGCTGCGCATGTCCAGTCGGAATTCGGCGCTACTGAGCAGGTCAACGGCCCGGTCTGGTTCTTTGCAGTAGGCGGCCAGTACGGTACGGAGCACGTCGGTTGCAGTGCGGGCCAGGGCCAGGCCGGTATCGAGCCGTTCGTGCGGGTGGGGAATCTCGCAGAGGGCTGCGGCGAAGTTATCCCCGCTGGTAAAACCGGTGTTGGCCATGAGTTCGGGCACGTTGATGCCCAGCTCTGCGATAATGTCGTGGAGGAATTCCCGGTCGGCGAGGCTCAGCGCTACGGCCTTAGCCCATTCTTCCTGCACTAATTGTGGGGTGAGCTCGACGAGGGTGAGACGCTGGAAGTTTTGGGTCCAATCGGTATGAGCAAGCTTGGTGCGTTCGAAGGTTTTTTCGATATCGGGGCGCCATCGGCCGTGGGTGAGATAGTGGTAGATCTGGGTGAGAAACAGCTCAATGTCCGGCATGGTGGCAACCTGCTCTGGGAAGCCGGGGAACATGGGTTGCCAGGTTCGGTTAGCGCCAATGATGGTGCCCGCCTGGGTGATGAGGGCAACGAGTTCTTCGAGGGTGAGCTGCTGTAGTTCTTGGGGGTCTGCGATGAATCCCACGGTGAGGAGTTCCGCCAGGGCGGTGTGGGCTTGCGCCGCAGTAACCCCATCGGTAGTGGTGCGGGTTTGGGGAATGATGCCGCGTCGCAGCATCGCCGGGGTAATCATGTCGGTGCTCCAAAGAGAAAGCCGACCTCACCAGGGCTGGCAGAGGTCGGCTATAACGTGTAAGGACGAGGATAGTAAAACCTGTGGTTTTAAAGGAACAAGAAGTAACAGGCTTTTGGGTGCCTCGCCAGCATTCCAGTATTCCCCAGAATACTATATATGTCAAATATCTTATATGACTCACCCCCGAACAAGCTAAGCGGCGAGGATAATGAAACCCGTGATACTCATATAACATATGAAGAAGTAACGAGCTTCTGGATGCCTCGCCGCACCTATAAGTGTACCCGCATTATTTATGTGCCGCATAGGGTTCTGTATGAATAATCACCTTGGGAGTACGAGGCTTACGGAATGCCCACAGCTTATTAATAATAAAGTTCACCGGCATAGACACCAGAATGGCAATGGCGCTGGCATAATATAGCTTGGTGCGCAACCCGGTGGAGTCGTCGAAAACGTCCGAAGGCAGGGCAATCGGCGAGGTGGGGTTCATGAGCAGCGTGGTAACCACCAGGCTCACCAGAAACGCTAAAACACCCGTGGTGAGGAAGGCAATGTATCCCCTAAACCAGCCCACCACGGAGGATTTAAAGGTCCACATGCGGTTCAGCTGATAGTTCCAGGTGTTAGCAACCAGGAAGGCAATGGTCACAAAGACGTGGTACCAGCGAATATTAAAGCTGGTACCCAGAAGATTCATGAATACATCGTTTTGGTGAAGCCCGAATCCCCATTCGGCAATTTTTTTACTGAGGTACATGGCGAAGAGATTGACGAAAACGCCAGAACCACCCACCATACCAAATTGAATAAACTGGCCAAGGCTATTACGTCCTTGATGATTACTATTCGCCAACGCAGATCTCCCTGAACTCATGGGGCATAACTTTTATGAGCTTACCTGGTAGTGCAGCGCATGAAATACATGGGGGGATAATCGGACAACGCAGCACGTCGAAAAGCGCCGCCAATTCTAGCATTATGGCTATTTCATTAATGGGTACGAAAATTATAGATTAGCTCACGTGATGGGGTGACACAGCTGCTGCAACGTCAGCTGCAAACATCCATACTCATAGCGCCACCCCCATATGGTATTAGCGGGTCGAGAACCCCCTAGGTATCTGAAGACCATAGCGACGCAGCTCGGCTATAGAGTTTTTATCGCCTTTGCTATCAGATGGTGTAAGCGGGAATGTTATGGGGTGGGCTAGATGCCCAGTGCCGGTATTCCAGTTTTTCGGTGGGGTAAATCTAGGGTGTCCGCGGCGAGTGACGTCGACGTTCCAACCTTGCCGCTCAGCTATCTTTTGTAGTTTCCGTAGTCGAGCGGGAATTCGTGGTCTAGCGATCGTAATCAACTCCTTTCACCTCTTTCGGTGAGTGAATGGATAGGTAGGGAGTGCACTAAGGCTCTGCCACAACAGTAATGGCAGAGCCTTAAATCAACCTTGAACCATAGTTGGGTTTTGCTTATTGTCCAGCAAAAATAGTGGAGGATGTATTACTTCGTCGGTTTATCTTCACATTTACTCGAAAGTAGTAAAGATGCAGCCATAAAAATACCCCCGTATCCCACTTGCGGCTACAGAATTACGCTCCCCAAATTGGGGTTATTGCAGTGTTGTAAATCCCTAGAACAGGGGGCCTAATAAATTATTTACTTGCTAATCGACGCACACATTTGTCAATGTTTTCATCAGTTTCCGTCAACGCCAGTCGCACAAACGTTCGGGATTTTGGCCCATAGAATTCACCCGGCGCCACTAAAATTCCCCGCTCAGCAAACCAATCCACCGTTGCCCAACAATCCTCATCCCGGGTTACCCATAGGTATAGGCCAGCCTCAGAATTCACCACGGTGAAACCGGCATCAATGACCGCCTTGAGCAGTCGAACTCGACGCTGCGCATACCGTAGCCGCTGCAATGCTTCTTGTTCATCGTCCTGCAGCGCCGCCACGAATGCGACCTGGATCGGGTAGGGAACCATGAGTCCTGCATGTTTCCGCAGCTCGGTCAGCTCTGCAATGATTGCCGGATCGCCGGCGAGGAAACCGGCACGATAGCTGGCCAGATTGGATGTTTTTGACAGGGAGTGGATGGCTAATAGGTTTCGGTGATCCCCCCTGGTTACTTCTGGGCACAGAATGGATGGGGCCTCGCCTTCCCACACTAACCCCAGGTAGCATTCATCGCTGGCGACGATCACGTCATGGTCCCGAGCCCAGTCGATGACTTTACGCAGGTGGGCTGCGTCGAGGATTTTCCCGGTGGGGTTGGCGGGGGAATTGAGAAAAATCAGGTCGATATCATCCGGGTTGATTTCGTCTTTATCGAGTTCCCACGGGGCGTCGCTGCGCACGGGGGTAGCGTCGGCCAACAATACCCCCACCTCATAGGTGGGGTAGGCGACTTCCGGGATGATGACGGTGCCACGGCAGCCTAGCAGGGTGGGAAGCCAGGCGATGGCTTCTTTCGTGCCGATGACTGGCAGTACCGAGGTCGTTTCATCATTGCGGGGAATGTGGTAGCGGCGTTCTAAGGACGCGACTATGGCTTCGCGAAGCTCGGCCGTGCCAATGGTTTGGGGGTAGCCTGGGTAGGCTCCGGCCTCGGCGAGGGCCAATTGGATGCCGGGGGCGACCGCATCCACGGGGGAGCCAACCGAAAGGTTGACCAGACCATCGGGGTGGGCGCCGGCTTTGCGTTTTGCGGGCTCTAAAAGATTCCAGGGAAAATCCGGGAGAGTACTGCTTAATGTGATTCGTGCCATAATGGCTTTAGGGTATCACTTGGATGATTCCTCGCGATAGTCTGCGCCAGCACCAGCCACGGTTGTTATGGTGGCGATGCTACTTCTGCTTGGTGGCGGCCTACGCTTGTGGGGGCAGGTCGGCGATCAAGGGGACGTCGAAGTCTTGGGGGCCTAGTTGTTGTGCCCCACCTGGCGAGCCGAGATCGTCGAAGAATGCGGCGTTGGCGTCAATGTAATCAATCCATTCGTCGGGAACGTCATCTTCGTAGAAGATGGCTTCGACTGGACAAGCAGGTTCGCAGGCACCGCAGTCCACACATTCATCTGGGTGAATGTAGAGGCTGCGCTGACCCTCATAGATGCAGTCGACGGGGCATTCTTCGACGCAGGCTCGGTCCATGACATCAACGCAGGGCTGTGCGATAACGTACGTCATTGGTGTGTTACTTCTCCATGTGGGGTTGGGTAAAATTGTCGGCCAGTCACCCGGAGCTGGGTGAGAACTCCTTCGTGACCATGTATGGTTTTCCGAGTATTTTCATTAACACTCGGTATGAGTGACTGACCTATTATGTCACTTTTTGACAAATAGTGGCCAACTTCCACCCAGGGCCCCGGCCACCATGAGTAATATACTGCGGATATTCGAACCGATGAGCTGGTCGCCGGTGAATGAAAATGTGAATGCGATGAGTATAATCCCACCCAACCACACCCATAGGGGGATGAGTGCTAGATAGGGGTTTTTCGTCCAGAGCAGTGCGGTTCTGGTGAGCACCATATTGAAAAAGAACGCGATGGGGATGGTGTAGGGTACCGCCACCCCGAACATCCAGGTTCCCAGGTAGATCACTTCTAGGAACATGCTGATAATGGCGCCTAGGCAGAGCCAGGCAATGCCGGCAATGGCTTCACCACGGGTGGCGGTGCGGTAGAGCCGCTGCGCTACCGGTTGCTGCATCGGTGATTGCTGCGGGGCTGACGCCGGGGGTGTGTCCGGGGTTGGTGCTGGCGGTTCGTTGTTGGTCACGACCCCACGCCTCCCCTATTTCCTTCGGTCTCGCTGGCACTGTTGCTACTCGTTCCGGCTTCGAGTTCGGCGGCGACGAGTGCCTCGATGGTATGCCGGGTGGACACGTTGACCACCGTGCCGATTTGGTAGTGCTCGAATCGGAGCAACGGCTGGGTAATCAGGTTAGAGAGCGCGAAGACGAAGGGGGCTTTTTCCGGGTCGATGATGGGGGCGAATGCCGCCACCGGGTTGGTGTCGTTGATGCTGCCGTCGGCGATCCACAGTTGGGTGGCGTGCGCTTTCATGGCCTGCACTTTCGCTGCCAGGGCTGCGTCGGAAAGCCGCACCTCAATGTCTGCGGAGGCGACGCAGGCGATTTCGTTTGGTTGCGGCATGCGCCACCCAGCAGTGGTGGGGGCGGTAATCACGGCAACGCCTTCGTCGAATCGCTGCCGGTCGGTCACGGCCCACAGGATGGGGGTGACCAGGTTGCGTTGTTCTACTGCCCGGTGGGTGATTTCGTGGGCTTTGATGTGGTCGGGGTGCCCGTATCCGCCGTCCGGCCCGTAGGTGATGATCAGGTGTGGCGGGTGGGTGAGGAAGATGTTTTTGAGCTGTTCTACGGCTTCGTCGCCGGCGTTCATGAAGGCCCGGGGGTGCTGGTTTGCCGGGTCGCCGGCCATGCCCGAGTCGCGCCAGCAGCCGGCACAGCCTAGAAATGTGCCGTGAACCCCGAGGATTTGGAGGGATTTTTGCAGCTCGCGGATGCGGAATCCGCCGAGTTGGTCGGCTTTGTCGGCAACCAGGTTGGCGTATGGTTCACCAATGACTTCGCCTTGCTCGCCTAAGGTGCAGGTCACAACGAGCACGTTGGCGCCGCGCATGGCCAGGTCGGAGAGCATGCCGCCGGTCCAGATTGCTTCGTCGTCGGGGTGGGCGTGTACTGCTATGACGTTGACGCCGTTCAGGTTTTTCATAGGGGTCCGTTTCATTATGGAATATGCGTATGTTCTGTGCGGTTGCGTGGTTGTCACTCGTTGGTGGCGGCACCTGTTTTCGCTAGTTTTTGCTGTGCCAGGTGTCAACGGTGGCATAGCCACGCGGCCATTGCGTGAGGTCTGGGTCCGGCCCGGTCACGCCGGTTCCTAAGACTTCCAGTCGGGTGTCGATGGCAATGACGGTGCGTAGGGCTTCGTCGGTTTCGAGATGAGCCAGGTATTCGGTGAGTTCCTCGTCGGTTTTTTTGCCGGTGAGGTACTCGTTGATGAGTATTTGGGTGTCGGCCTGGCAAAACCCGGAACGATTCGACCCTAACAACCCAATGTTAGGGCATGCATAACTGTCGGCAAGATTTGCCCCGCTTTTGGCCACGACCGCATCGACTTGACCACGGGGGATGAGGGTTTGCATGAGTTCATTTGTGTCCGCGTTTTTCATGGTGGTGCGCACACCGTACCGGATGAGCGAGTTGACGAGGGTTTTTGCGGCGCTGGCGACCACGGGGTCGGAGGGGTCCACACCAATGATGAGGGGACGGTTGAGGGTTTGCAGGCCGATGGGATCGGTGGTGTTTTCGGGGGTTTCGCTGGTTCCTGCCGCGCCGGTTTCGTCGGTGACGGTTGGTTCGGCGGGCTCGGTTGTGGCGTCGAGCAGCATGCCGCTTCCCATGGTGGTGCCGCCGGGTTTGGCCACGAGGGTGAGATCGGTTCGGCGGTTATAGGCGATGCGGGTAATGAACTCGGGGTCGATGAGGGATCGGAGTTCTTTGCGGAGCGGCTTGGGGAGGTGGCTGTTCGCCACGATTTCGAGCCCATATTTGTCGGTTTCGGTGCGCACTTGGGTGCCGGGCACGAGCGAGTAGGCTTCCTTGGAGGTTTCGGTGGGGGTCACGTCCATGAAGCTGATCTGACCGTTTTGGATGAGTTCGATGCCTTGGTCGGTGCTGCGAATCTCTCTGAAGTTCAGGTTTTCCACCAGCGCGGGTTCTTTGCCCCAAAACCGGTCGTTGCGGTTGAGTGTGATCAGCCCCCGATTCCGGTCGTAGCTTTTCATGGTGAATTTTCCGGCGGACACGGGAATCGTGGAGCTAAGCGCGGTGGCGAAGCTCACGCCGCGGAGCACGTGGCTGGGGAGGATGTTGTCGAAGAGGGTGCGCCATGCGGTGATGTCTTTATTGAAATCCACTTCGATAGTTTTCCCGCCCCCACTCGAACGTATGTCCGTAATGGCCCAATAGCCGGCGGGGCCCAGGGTGCCGGGGGTGTTGAGCATGGAGCTCCACAGGTATTCGAAATCCGCCACGGTGATCGGTGTGCCGTCACTCCATTGCGCGCCAGATGCCAGCCGATAACGAATGGTTTTCACGGGTGCGGGTTTGTCGGTTTCCGCATCGTTACTATTTGCCGGTTTCGCGGCGGTGCTTGTCGACGTCGGTTGGGTCGCCGATACGCTTTGCGACGCCTGCCCCTCCGGGTGCTGGGCATTCGTGACGGAGATAATCTCACCACTGCGGTTGAGTTCTTCCACCGAAACCACCAGGTCGGTGTTGAGCCGCCCATCAACAAAAATGCTGGGCAGGGTGAGCCGGGCCAGGGTTTGGATGAACCTGGAGTCGTCGGCAAGCAGGTGCGGGTTGAACCCGGAATGCACCGGATCAATCCCCAGGGCCAGTTCCTTGGCCTGTTTGCGGGGGGTGGTGGTTGTGGTGGTGGGCTGCGTGGCCTCGTTATTGGATTCTTCGATCGGGGCGGGGCCGGGTGACGCGGCACAGCTGGCGAGGGTGCCGATTACGCACACCGCTACCACCGATAGGAGTGAGGCGCATCGCAGTTTTGTCATAGGGACTAGTGTACTTCCCTACCCCACTGGTTATTTATTGCGGGCCTTTTCTTTGGAACGAGCCCGGGCCCGATCGGTGGCGTTGAGCAGAACTTTCCGCACCCGCAGCGAGTTGGGGGTAACTTCCACGCATTCGTCCTGACCACAGAACTCCATGGCCTCATCCAAGGACAGCACATGGGCCTTGGCGAGGGTGACGGTCGCGTCCGCGGTAGCCGAACGCATGTTTGTCAGCTTCTTTTCCTTGGTGATATTGATGTCCATGTCTTCGTCACGGTTATTGGCGCCAACAACCATGCCTTCATACACTTCCATGCCCGGCTCGACAAAGAAATTTCCCCGATCAGCAAGCTGCTGGAGGGCATAGGCCGTGACCTGGCCGGAGCGGTCGGCCACGAGCGACCCCGAGGCACGATCCTTGATTTCACCGGCCCAGGGGCGGGATTCAATCGAATAGGAGTTCGCAATGCCGGAGCCGCGGGTTTCGGTGAGAAAGGTGGTGCGGAACCCAATGAGCCCGCGGGCGGGAATGTCGAATTCCATGCGCACCCAATCACCGGACAGGTTGGTCATGGAGGTCATGATGCCCTTGCGGTTGGCCATGAGCTGGGTGACTGCCCCCTGGTGTTCGGCGGGGGTGTCGATGACCATGTGGTCGAAAGGCTCGTACACGTGGCCGTCCACCGTGTGGGTCACCACCTGGGGCTTACCGACGGTCAATTCGAATCCTTCCCGACGCATGGTTTCCACCAGGACGGACAGGGCCATTTCACCGCGGCCCTGCACTTCCCACGCGTCGGGGCGCTCGGTGGGCAGCACCCGAATGGACACGTTACCGATGAGTTCCTGGTCGAGGCGCGCCTTGACCACGCGGGCGGTGAGCTTATCGCCACCCCCCTTGCCGGCCAGCGGGGAGGTGTTCACGCCGATGGTCATGGAGATAGCAGGCTCGTCCACGGTGATGCGCGGCAGGGCAACGGGGTTTTCGATATCGGCGAGGGTGTCGCCAATCATGATGTTGTCGATGCCGGAGATCGCGGCAATGTCGCCGGCAATCATGGCTTCGGAGGTGGATTCCCGATCCACACCAACGGTGCGAAGCAGTTCGGCGATCTTCACGTTTTTAATGTGCTGGTTGCCCTCGTCGTCGTAGTGAATCCACGCAACCTGTTGACCTTTTTTCAGGGTGCCGGCGTGGATGCGCACCAGGGCAATGCGACCCAGGAAGGACGAGGAGTCCAGGTTGGTGACATGCGCCTGGAGGGGGGCGTCGATGGTGGCGGACGGCTCGGGCAGCACCTCGTGGATGACGTCGAAAAGCGCCTGAAGATCGGCGGCGTCGGGAACATTACCGTTGCCGGGGTTCTCAGTAGATGCCTTGCCTTCCCGGCCGGAGGCGTAAAGAACCGGCAGGTCGAGGAGGGTTTCGGCGGCGGCCGCGGCCTCGGGGTCGTCCAGCGCGGAGGCCAGTTCAAGGAGGAGGTCTTGGGATTCCTCCACCACCTCGTCGATACGGGCGTCGGGCCGGTCGGTCTTATTCACCACGATAATGACGGGCATTTTGGCAGCCAGGGCCTTGCCCAACACGAACCGGGTTTGCGGCAATGGCCCCTCGGAGGCGTCGACAAGCAATACCACACCATCGACCATGGAGAGCCCACGTTCGACTTCGCCGCCGAAATCGGCGTGACCAGGGGTATCAATGACGTTAATGATGAGATCATTGCCGTCTTTGCCCAGCCCCTTGCGGCGAATGGCGGTGTTTTTCGCGAGGATCGTAATGCCTTTTTCCTTCTCCAGATCACCAGAGTCCATGACGCGATCAGCGACTTCCCCGTGGTCACCAAAGACGCCGGACTGCTCCAGCATGGCGTTCACGAGGGTGGTTTTACCATGGTCGACGTGCGCGACAATGGCGACATTACGAAACTCTGGATGAGACAACGAGTGCTCCTAGGGGAAAGAAAATGAAAACGAAACAACCTTACTCCACCACATGGGGGTAGCGCACATTCGACACTTATGGGTGAGGTATTAAACACGTATTGACGCAATATCGCCCCAGATCTCACCAAGTAGCTGCACATCTGATATTTAGCTTTCTACCTGCATTTTTTAGCCTTTTACCAACCTTTCTTCAGTAAGATCTTCTACCACTCTCATTTTCGGGGTTTACCTGTGATTTTGCTTGAATTACAGCAGTGTAATGCTGATTTTTCTCTAACCCGGTCTTGACTTTCTGTCAGCTAATATTACTGTGATTACTGAAACGCAAGTGATTAATGATGCAATTGTGACTGGAGTGATTTATGGTTTTCCTTCTTAAAACCTTTCTCAACGAGTACACTCCCTTGGTGTACGAAAGGTCACAATGCGCCTTTAACACTCGTTATTCAACGTTTTATCAATCCAAACCACCACACCCCTCAACGTGAAAGGTTGCCACTGTGCTACCAGCGCTTTCTCGCCGCGCCCGGCGCGCACTTGTTGGTGCGCTCACCGCAATTACCCTAACTGTGAGCGGAGCCGCCACTGCCTCCGCAGAAACCCCCCAAGAATTGGCTAAAAAGAAAGAAGAAGAAACCAAGATTGCCTTAACCGCAGCCATGGCCATTGGTGCCGGCAATCCCCTACCGGCACTGCCGATTTCGCTCATGGCCGGCCCCCGGGATTTCATGCCCGTGGACAATCTCGGCCGCCCAAAGAAAGAGATTCTCGACCAGGCCCGTAACTTTGCTAACTCCACCCCGATGCCGGATCAGATCCGCGGCGCCATTCTCGCCGGCATAATGTTCTGGGAAGGCGACGGCAAGTCGGAAATCAAGCTGCCGGAAGGCGCCACCCCCAGGTTCAAGCAGTTCTATTGGCCGTCGATCGCTTCGAAGTGCATTAATGCCCAATCCGATGCCATTGGTTCCGGCATTGCCGTGCCCGGGCCCACCGTCATCCCCGTGCCGGGCGCTAAGGAAGGGGAAACCGCCTTCCTGTTTACCGCACTTGGAACCGGCAAGCTCAATAAGACCGACATGAAGGTGTATTGGTTCAATATCAATACTTTCAAGAGCGGTGTCGCACCCCTCGGGGGTAATGGTATTAATCCCGAAGGCCCAGCTACCGTGAGTGGCAATGCCCCCACTGGGAAGGGAAATGTCATTGCTGTAATGGATGGGTCAATCGACACGATAGAGAAAGAAAGTAATGCCCACTGCTCGTTTATTCCAACGGCCGCTTTCTTTGAGGTGAACTAATGACAAATCTACATCCAGTGAAGGAAGAAACCTTTAACCTGAAGGCCAATACGAATATTGACCCCAAAGGCTTCCTGCGCCGGGTAGATACCTATCGGGAAACCGAATTCGGGTTATACATGGCGCGTGGTGCCGACCACCCGAATTTTGGCTATCTAGAAAGCTGGCTGCTGCCAGAACTAGGACTACGCGCTAACATTTTCCACTACCGTGATGGGGTGACCGAGCGGGAAGATATCTACATTGATGTGGTGGAGATTTCCGTGGAAAATGATGTGTGGACCACCCGGGATCTGTATGTAGATTTGATTTGGAATAACGGGAATGGCGTGGAGGTTGTCGATATTGATGAGCTTGCCGCTGCCACATCAGCAGGGTTGATTTCGGCTGAAGACGCAGAGCGTGCCATTGAGGTAACGCTGGCTGCGGTGGAGGGAATCACTCGCCACAACGATAGTCCGGCCCAGTGGTTGAAGTCGCAGGGCATCACCATTGATTGGGCGAAGAACGTTACTTTGGTGCCGGTTCCATAACTTCATCCACCTTGTGAGTGTTTATAACAGCGTCACCGGTCATGTCTCCGCCGCGTGGCGCTGTTATTTGTTTGTCTCGCCGATGCGGCGTGACGCGAAAGTTCATGTCCATAATTTTTAGAGAATGTTATAGGTATGGGTTCTACTGTTACGGTTTACCATAATGCGGATTGTTCCAAGTCCCGCGCCGCACTGGCGTATTTAGCTGAGCACGCGCCGGATCGTGAGGTGATTGTGGTAAATTATCTCGACACCCCACCAAGTAAAAGCAAACTTGCTGAGCTCATGCGGCGGGGTGGGATGGGGGCACACGATCTGATTCGTACTGGCGAAGCTTGGTACCGCAAATTAGCATTAGACGAAACCATGAGCGACGATGACTTATGTGCCGCCATGGCTGAGCACCCAATACTTATCCAACGTCCCATTATTGAAACTGATAGTGGTGTGGTCATAGCCCGCCCCACAACAAAGATCGCGGAGGTCTTATAACCCCATGTTGAACTGGATGAAAAAGGCTGCGGTTGCCGCAGCGATTGCGATAGCTTCCTCAACCATAGTGGCGCCGCCGGC
>CAJZGD010000050.1 GCA_915275065.1 uncultured Corynebacterium sp.
CTGGTGTTGGGCCGGGTGGCTGCCATTGAGGAGTTGACGGAGTTTAAGAAACCGATCCGCTACTGCCAGGTGCTGGTGGGGCCGGATCAGGTGCAGAATATTATTTGTGGCGCCCAGAATTTTTCGGTGGGTGACATTGTGGTGGTGGCATTGCCGGGGACGGTGCTGCCGGGTGGCTTCGAGATTTCGGCGCGACAGACGTATGGTCGCGTGTCGGAGGGCATGATTTGTTCCGCGGTGGAGTTGGGGCTCGCCACCAGGTCGTCGGGTATTCTCACGCTGGATTCGGGGGAGCCGGGTGCGGATGCTCGGGAGGTGTTGGGCCTGGATGACACGGTTTTTGATGTGAATATCACCCCGGATCGCGGCTATGCGTTGTCGGCCCGGGGGTTGTCTCGGGAATTGGCGTCTGGGTTTGGGCTGTCGGCGGCCTACCAGGATCCGGCGTTGGCGGAGTTTCCGCAGGTGCCGCAGCCAACATCGAAGCTTATTGGCGTGGAGTTGCGGCCGGAGACGAAGGCGAAGCGGTTTGGGGTGCGTCGGGTAAGCGGCATTGATCCTAAGGCCACGACGCCGTGGTGGTTGCAGCGGGAGTTGTTGCTTTCCGGCCAGCAGCCGGTGAATCCGGCGACGGATGTGACGAATTATGTGATGTTGGCGTTGGGTCAGCCGATGCATGCGTTTGATGCCGAGAAGATCAGCGGTGATTTGGTGGTGCGGTTGGCCCAGCCGGGTGAGCAGCTGGAAACCCTGGATCATGTTGTGCGCAAGCTAGATCCTGAAGATGTGGTGATTTGTGACGATGCCGGCATCCAGTCGTTGGCGGCCGTGATGGGGGGCGTGTCGTCGGAGATTTCTGCTGACACCACGGACGTGTATTTTGAGGCCGCCACGTGGGATCCTATTGTGACGGCCCGGTCGTCGCGGCGTCATAAGTTGAGTTCGGAGGCGTCGCGGCGGTTTGAGCGGGGCGTGGATCCAGTATTGGTGGAGGTCGCCTTGGATATGGCCTGCGCGTTGTTGCAGGATATTGCGGGTGGCACCATTTCCACGGGCCGCACCGTGATGGGGGAGGTGCCGGTGATGCCCACGATTCGGATGGCGGTGTCGCGTCCGGGCCAGATTGCCGGGGTGGATTATGCCCCGGAGACGGTGGTCGGCCGGCTGCGCGAGGTGGGATGTAAGGTCACGGAACATGACGGCATGCTGGATGTGGTTCCGCCGACGTGGCGCCCGGATTTGACCGAGGATGCGGATCTGGTGGAGGAGGTGCTGCGCCTGGAGGGGTTGGCGGATATTCCCGCGATTGTGCCGACCGTGTCGGTGGGTAAGGGGTTGACTCCGGCCCAGAAGCGGCGGCGTGCCATTGGGCATGCGTTGGCTTATGGCGGTTATGTGGAGATTTTGCCGACCCCGTTTATTCGGCAGGACACGTTTGATACGTGGGGGTTGGCGGCCGAGGATGAGCGTCGTAACGCGGTGGCGGTGCGTAACCCGTTGGATGCGGATTACGCCATTGTGGGCACAACGTTATTGCCGTCCATGTTGGAGGCTGTGGCGCGGAATGTGGCGCGGGGCATGACGAATTTGTCGTTGTTTGGCCAGCAGCAGGTGTCGGTGGTGCAGGGCGCGGGCATGTCGCCGATGCTGTCGGTGGCGCAGCGGCCGTCGGATGCGGAGATTGCTGGGTTATTGTCGACATTGCCGTACCAGCCGTTGCATGTGGCGACCGTGGGCACTGGTTTGATTGAGTTTTCGGGCCCGTGGGGTGAGGGTCGGGAGTATTCGTATGCGGATGCGATCGAGTCTGCGAAGCTGGTGGCGCGGGCCGCCGGGGTGTCGTTGACGGTGGAGAATGCGGAGTATTTGCCGTGGCATCCGGGCCGGTGTGCCGCATTGCTGGTGGATGGTGTCGTGGTGGGGCATGCCGGTGAGTTGCATCCGCAGGTTGTGGAGCGGTTGGGTTTGCCCAAGCGCACGTGCGCCATGGAGCTCAATGTGTCGGCGTTGCCGCTCACGCAGGTGTTGCCGGCGCCGGTGCTGTCGGCGTTTCCGACGGTGAAGCAGGATTTGGCGTTGGTGGTGCCGGAGGATGTGCCGGCCGAGACGGTGCGGCAGACCATTATTGCTGGTGGCGGCGACTTGTTGGAAACCGTTGAGCTTTTCGACGTGTACCGCTCGGCAGGGTTGGGGGCCGACGTGAAATCGTTGGCCTTTGCCCTGGTGTTCCGGGCCCCAGATCGGACCTTGACGGATGAGGAGTGCTCGGTGGGCCGGTTGGCTGCCGCGGAGTTGGCGGCGGAGCGGTTCGGCGCCTACATGCGTGCATAAATTGCAAGTTTCCGAATAATTGCTATGCTGGGTGCATGACAATTAACGTAGCTGTCGCCGGGGCCTCCGGCTATGCTGGCAGCGAAATTCTCCGCCTGATTTCCGCGCACCCGGACGTAGAGATCGGTGCGCTGACCGGCGCCACCACCGCGGGCCAGTCCGTGGCCGAGCTCATGCCGCATTTGGTGAGCTTGGCGGACCGCACGATTGAGCCCACCACCACGGATATTCTAGCCGGCCATGATGTGGTTTTCTTGGGGTTGCCGCATGGGCATTCCGCCGAAATCGCCCGAAATTTGGGTGATGATGTGCTGGTGATTGACTGTGCCGCCGATTTCCGCTTGACGGATTCCCATGATTGGGAAAAATTTTATGGCGGGGAACACGCCGGCAGCTGGCCTTATGGGCTGCCGGAATTACCTGGTCAGCGCAGTAAACTGCGGGGGGCGAACCGGATTGCAGTGCCTGGTTGTTTCCCCACCGGCGCCACCTTAGCCATGTTGCCGGCGGTGGTGCATGATTTGGTGCACCCAGATCTGCAATTTGTGTCCATCACGGGCACCTCGGGTGCGGGGAAGAAAGCCAGCGTGGGCCTATTGGGTTCGGAGGTGATGGGTAACCTGCGGGCCTATAATACCGCTGGTAAACACCGCCATAACCCGGAGATTCGCCAAAACCTGGGCGCGTATTCGACGGTGCCGGTGACGGTGAGTTTTACTCCGGTATTGGCACCGCTGTCGCGGGGAATCTTGACCACGGCCACGGCGCCGTTGGTTGCCGGGGTGACCGCGGAACAGGCCTACGCCACCTATGCGGAATTTTATGCAGAAGAACAATTTGTATCGGTGTTGCCGGGGGATCAGCAGCCGCAAACCAAGAGCGTCGTGGGGGCGAACATGTGCCAGCTCCAGGTGGAGGTCGACGAGGCTGCCGGCCGCCTGGTGGTGGTGAGCGCCATCGACAACCTGGTCAAGGGCACGGCCGGCGCCGCGGTGCAGTGCATGAATATTGCGCTGGGGTTGGATGAGGCTGCCGGTTTGGCCATCAATGGGGTGGCGCCATGATTCCAGGTTTCGTTGCCGCGGCGGTGACCGCGGGCATTAAACCATCGGGGAAGCCGGACATGGCGTTGGTGGTCAATACCGGGCCGGAGTTCGTTGCGGCTGGCGTGTTTACCCGGAACCGGGTGGTGGCATCACCGGTGAAATTGACCCGGAAGGCCGTGGCGGATGGCCGGCTTGCGGCGGTGGTTTATAATTCCGGCAACGCCAATGCCTGCAATGGGGCGCGGGGGGATGCGGACGCCGCAGCCGTGGTACAGCGGGTGGCGGATGCCATTGGTTGCGAGGCGGCGGATGTAGCCGCCTGCTCCACCGGGCTCATCGGGGAGCAGCTGCCCCTGGACCTGATGCTCAATGCGATCGACCCGCTGGTTGCTGGCCTGGGAGATCACGCTGATGCGGCGGCGGAAGCCATCATGACCACGGATACGGTGCCGAAAACCACCATGGTGACGCACGCCGGCGGCTGGTCGCTGGCCGGCATGGGGAAGGGGGTGGGGATGATGGCCCCGTCGCTCGCCACAATGCTGGTGTGCCTCACCACCGATGCGTCGATCACCCCGGAAATGGCGGATGCCGCGCTGCGGCAGGCCACCGCAGTCACCTTTGACCGCCTGGACATTGACGGGTCTACCTCCACAAACGACACCGTGTTGTTGCTGGCGTCGGGGGCGTCGGGGATCACCCCAACCCAGCAGGAATTAGACGAGGTGGTTCGGGAGGCCTGCACGGATTTGGCCCGGCAGATGCAGGCAGATGCCGAGGGCGTGACCAAGCGGGTCACCGTCACCGTTACCGGCACCACCACCGATGACATGGCGCTGAATGCTGCCCGGACGATTGCGCGGGATAACCTGTTTCAGTGCGCCATGTTCGGTTCGGACCCCAATTGGGGTCGCACCCTTGCCGCGGTGGGCATGGCCGATGCCGACATGGATCCGGAAAAAATCTCGGTGTATTTCAATAATCAAGCCGTGTGCATTGACTCGTGCGGAGCCCCAGGGGCGCGAGACGTGGACCTAACCGGTGTGGATATTGATGTGGTGGTCGACCTAGGCACCGGCGGTCCCGGTCAAGCCACGATTCGAACTACTGATCTGTCATTAGGCTACGTCGAATTCAATTCCGCCTATTCTACCTAGGAAAGAAGCGATCATAATGAGGTATATGACCCCTCAAAAACGTGCACAAGTTCTGGTGGAGGCGTTGCCTTGGCTCCAGCATCTCAACAATAAGATCGTGGTGGTGAAGTACGGCGGTAATGCCATGATCGACAATGAGCTCAAGGCCGCCTTTGCCGCAGACATGGCGTTCCTGCGCACCGTTGGCGTGAAACCCGTGGTGGTGCATGGTGGCGGACCCCAAATCACCGCCATGTTGGACCGACTGGGCCTTGAAGGGGAGTTCAAAGGCGGTTTCCGGGTCACCACACCGGAGGTCATGGAGGTTGTCCGCATGGTGCTATTCGGCCAGGTTGGTCGCGACCTGGTGGGGCTCATTAATAATCATGGCCCCTACGCAGTGGGCACCTCAGGGGAGGACGCCGGCCTGTTTCAGGCGGAAAAACGCCTGGTAGAGGTTGATGGGGAGCTCACCGATATTGGCTTGGTGGGGGAGATCGTGAATGTGGACGCGAGTAGCCTCATGGACATCATTGATGCCGGCCGCATTCCTGTGGTCTCTACTATCGCCCCCGGTTTCGATGATGGTGAGGTTTATAACGTGAACGCGGATACCGCTGCCGGGGCCCTGGCGGTTGCCTTGGGCGCCGAGCGGCTACTGATCCTCACCGATGTCGAGGGGTTGTACGCCAATTGGCCGGACAAGACTTCGCTCATTTCCCAAACCTCCGTGAGTGAGCTGGCGGAATTATTGCCGCAGCTCGACACCGGAATGATTCCAAAAATGGAGTCCTGTCTGCGGGCGGTGGAGCATGGGGTTCGGGCGGCCCACGTGATTGACGGTCGGGTGGGGCATTCCGTGCTGCTGGAGCTGCTTACCGCCGGCGGTATTGGCACCATGGTGGTGCCGGACGATGTGGTGGCCGATCCCGCCAGCCCCACGATTTATCGCAATGAAGGAGACGAATAATGTCAACCTGGCCTGACGTAATAATGAACACCTATGGCACCCCGGCCATCACCCTGGTCAGCGGTGCCGGTGCCGAGGTTACCGACTCCGAGGGGCGAACCCACATTGATCTGTTGGCGGGTATTGCGGTGAACGCCTTGGGGCACGGTCATCCGGCGGTGGTGCAGGCGGTATCCGAGCAGATTGCCACCCTGGGGCATGTTTCTAACCTGTACGCCTCCCAGCCGGTCATTGATGTGGCGGCTGGCCTCATCGACCGGTTTGGCGACCCGGATGCCCGGGTGTTTTTCTGTAATTCCGGCACCGAGGCCAACGAGGCTGCGTTTAAAATTGCTCGCGCCACCGGCCGGAGTCGAATCCTTGCCGCTGAGCATGGGTTCCACGGCCGCACGATGGGGGCGCTGGCAGTCACCGGCCAGCCCGACAAGCGGAAAAAATTCGAGCCCATGCCCGCGGGCGTCGAATACTACACCTACGGTGACATTGAAAGCTTCCCACCGCTTGACGACGACGTGGCAGCCATCTTCCTGGAGCCCATTCAGGGCGAAACCGGCGTGGTGCCCGCCCCCGATGGTTTCCTTGCCCAGGTACGTCAGCTGTGCGACGAGCATGGCATCCTCATGATCTGCGACGAGGTGCAAACTGGGGTTGGTCGCACCGGTGAGTTTTTCGCGTTCCAACACGACAATGTTCGCCCCGACGTGGTCACCATGGCCAAGGGGCTCGGTGGTGGCCTCCCCATGGGGGCGTGCATCGCCGCGGGCAAGGCCGCCAAGCTTCTCCAACCTGGGGACCACGGCTGTACCTTTGGTGGAAATCCGGTGACCTGTGCCGCCGCCCGGGTGGTCCTGGACGTCGTCGATAAGCAATTCCTGGCGGAGGTCACGCGCAAAGGGGAGCTGTTGCGTCAAGAACTGCTCAAATTACCCCAGGTTGAGTCGGTGCGGGGTCGGGGCTTGATGCTTGGGGTGGTGCTGCGGGAGCCCGTCGCAAAGCAAGCCGTGGCCGAGGCGCCGAATTATGGAATCCTTATTAATGCCCCGCAACCTGATGTAGTGCGACTCACACCACCGCTTATTATTAGTGATGACCAGATCACCCAAGCGGTAGCACGCTTCGCTGACCTTCTTAAAGGAGTTTCCCACGATGACTACTAATGTGCGACATTTCCTCGCCGACGACCACCTCACCCCCGCCGAACAAGCCGAAGTGCTTACCATGGCCGCGGAGCTCAAGCATGCGCGATTTGCCTCACAGCCGCTGAAAGGGCCGCAATCCGTGGCGGTGCTCTTTGATAAAACCTCCACACGCACCCGATTTAGCTTTGCGACGGGCATCGCCGAGCTCGGCGGCAACGCCATCGTGGTCGAATCCGGCAAGACCCAAATGGGCAAAGGCGAAACCTACCAGGACACCGGGGCGCTCCTGTCGCGCATGGTATCGCTGATTGTGTGGCGCACCTTCGCTCACCAAAACCTGTGGGACATGGCCGAAACCTCGCAAGTGCCTATCATTAACGCACTGTGCGATAGTTTCCACCCCTGTCAGGTGCTTGCCGACCTGCAAACCATTATCGAAAATTTATGCCCCAAACAGGGGCCCAGCGGGCTTCGGGGTCATAAAGCAGTCTATCTGGGCGATGGTCGCAATAATATGGCCAATTCCTACATGCTGGGCTTCGCTACCGCGGGCCTGGACATCAGCATCATTGCCCCCGCCGATTTCCAACCGGAACCCTATTTTGTGGAACGCGCCCGCACTCGGGCCTCGGAAACCGGTGCCACCATTACCGTCACTAGTGACATTAACGAGGTGGCCGGCGCCGACGTGGTCATCACGGATACTTGGGTGTCCATGGGCATGGAAAATGACGGTCTGGATCGGCGTACCCCATTCTTGCCCTACCAAGTAAACGATGAAATAATGAGTAAAGCTAATAAAAACGCCATCTTTATGCATTGTTTACCGGCATATCGCGGTAGTGAAGTCACTGCCTCGGTGATTGACGGCCCACAATCCGTAGTTTTCGACGAAGCCGAAAACCGGCTCCACGCCCAAAAGGCTTTGATGACGTGGCTACTGTGGAATCAGCCTAAACCAAATAAATAATCGAAGGAGCGCCCATGAGTCCCGTGAGCCCTGGACCAATCACTAGAACGGTCCGCCAAGCATTGATCTTGGAACTGCTCGAACAGAATCTAGTTTCCAGCCAAATGCAGCTCTCGGAACTGCTCAAAAACAAAGGCGTTGAAATCACCCAAGGGACTCTGTCTCGTGACCTCGACGAGCTCGGGGCCAAAAAAATTCGGCCGGACAGCGGCCGCGCATTCTATGCCGTCGGTAACACCGAAGAAACCCTTGCCCCCACCACCGTTGGCACCCGGGAAAAACTACGAAAAATGCTGGATGACCTGCTGGTATCCAGCGACCATTCCGGGAACATTGCGGTGCTACGCACCCCACCTGGGGCCGCGGCTTTCCTTGCTAGCTTTATTGATAGGGTCAGCATGGATGAAGTGGTGGGTACTATCGCCGGTGACGATACCGTGTTTGTCCTGGCCCGCGACCCATTGACGGGCAAGGAACTCGTCGACTTACTGAACGTTCGATAAGGAGAAAAATTACATTATGACCAACCGTGTAGTCCTCGCATATTCCGGTGGCCTCGACACCTCCGTTGCTATCCCATACCTGGCGAAAATGACCGGTGGTGAAGTCGTTGCCGTTTCCCTCGACCTGGGTCAGGGCGGCGAGGACATGGAATCTGTGCGCCAACGTGCCCTCGATTGTGGTGCCGTCGAAGCCGTCGTCATTGATGCTAAAGACGAATTCGCTAATAACTACTGCCTGCCCACTATTCGGGCCAACGGCATGTACATGAAGCAATACCCGCTGGTCTCCGCCATTTCCCGGCCGCTCATTGTGAAGCATTTGGTGCAGGCCGCCCAGGAGTTCGGCGGCACTCACGTCTCCCACGGCTGTACTGGCAAGGGCAACGATCAGGTCCGCTTCGAAGTTGGGTTCCGCAGTCTGGCTCCTGAGCTGGAAATCATTGCCCCTGCCCGCGACTACGCCTGGACTCGGGACAAGGCCATCGCCTTTGCTGAGGAAATCAACCTCCCCATCGAACAGTCGAAAAAGTCCCCATTCAGCATCGACCAAAACGTGTGGGGTCGTGCCGTGGAAACTGGTTTCCTCGAAGACCTGTGGAATCCGCCCACCAAGGACCTCTACGCATACACCGAGGACCCGGGGCTGGGTAACGCCCCCGACGAACTCATAATCTCCTTTAAATCCGGCGTGCCCGTGGCTATCGACGGCCGGCCCGTCACCGTGCTCGAAGCCATCGAAGAACTCAACCAGCGGGCCGGCGCCCAAGGTGTGGGCCGCCTTGACATGGTGGAAGACCGCCTGGTGGGCATTAAATCCCGCGAGGTGTACGAAGCCCCCGGGGCAATTACCCTGCTCATCGCCCACCAGGCCCTGGAAGACGTTACCGTGGAGCGTGAACTTGCCCGCTACAAGCGGCTTGTCGACGCCCGCTGGTCCGAAGAAGTCTATGACGGCCTGTGGTTCTCCCCGCTGAAACGCTCCCTGGATGCCTTCATTGACTCCACCCAAGAGCACGTGACCGGCGACATCCGCATGGTCCTCCATGCCGGCAGCGCGGTAGTGAACGGTCGGCGCTCCGATCATTCCCTCTACGACTTTAACCTGGCCACCTACGACACTGGCGACACCTTTGACCAAACCCTGGCCAAGGGCTTCGTGGAACTCCACGGCCTTTCCACCAAGATTTCGAACCGGCGGGACCGCGAAGCATAATCCTCATGGCACAGCAACACAAAACCAACCAAGGCGCATTATGGGGTGGCCGATTTGCCGGTGGCCCCAGCGACGCCATGTTCGCCCTGTCCGTATCCACTCACTTCGACTGGGTGCTTGCCCCCTACGATGTCCAGGCATCCAAGGCGCACGCCAAGGTCTTACACAAGGCCGGCCTGCTTTCCGACGCTGACCTGGACACCATGCTTGACGGCCTTGATCGTCTTGGCGAAAAAGTAGTCAGCGGCGATTTCGTCCCCCTGCCCACCGACGAGGACGTGCACGGTGCTTTGGAACGCGGCCTCATTGAGATTGTGGGCCCCGAGGTGGGCGGTCGGTTACGGGCCGGCCGTTCCCGAAACGACCAGGTGGCGACCCTCTTCCGCATGTGGGTGCGGGACGCGATTCGGAACATTGCGGTCGAGGTGACCGACCTGATTGCGGTCCTCAGCACCCAGGCTGCCAATCATCCGGGGGTTATCATGCCCGGAAAAACTCACTTTCAGGCGGCTCAGCCGATCCTGTTGGCCCATGCGTTGCTCGCGCACGCGCACCCGTTGTTGCGGGACATCGAACGACTCCAGGACCTGGACAAACGCCTCGCAGTGAGTCCCTATGGGTCTGGGGCCCTGGCGGGATCCTCCCTGCACCTCGACCCGGAGGCAATCGCCGCCGAATTGGGGTTTGCCGAGGCCGCGGACAACTCCCTCGACGCCACCAGCTCCCGGGATTTTGCCGCCGAAACCGCATACGTGTTGGCCCAAATCGCGGTGGATATGTCTCGCCTTGCGGAGGAAATCATCGCCTGGTCCACCCCGGAATTTGGCTATGTGACCTTGGCAGACGCCTGGTCCACGGGATCGTCGATCATGCCGCAAAAGAAAAACCCCGACGTGGCGGAACTCACCCGGGGTAAAACCGGTCGGCTCATCGGCAACCTGGCCGGGCTCATGGCCACTCTCAAGGCCATGCCATTGGCCTATAACCGGGACTTACAGGAAGACAAAGAGCCCATCGTGGACTCGGTGACACAGCTGCACCTGCTGCTGCCGGCCATGACCGGGCTGGTTGCCACCCTGGTGTTTCATCCGCGGCGAATGCTGGAACTGGCGCCGGCCGGCTACACGCTGGCCACGGACCTGGCCGAGTGGCTGGTTCGGGAAGGTGTGCCGTTCCGGGAAGCACACGAGGCGTCCGGTGCCTGCGTGCGCATCGCCGAGGAACGCGGTGTAGGCCTCGACGAGCTCACGGACGAGGAACTGGCCAGCGCCCACAAGCAGCTGCATCCAGGGGTTCGGGAAGTGCTGACGGTTGCGGGCGCGGTGGCATCACGCACCACCCGGGGCGGGACTGCGCAGGTGCGAGTCGACGAACAGCGGCACCGGGTAGACACATTGACTGCCGACTATCGGGCATGGGCGCAAGGTGATCACGCATGAGCCTCGACCCCCAACTATTAGAGGTGTTGGCATGCCCCCATGACCATGGGCCGCTCACCTATCTGGAAGACAAAAACGTGCTGGTCAACCCGCGACTCAAGATTGCCTACCCGATTGTTGATGACATCCCCGTAATGCTTATCGACGAAGCTACCCCCTATTCCCCGGAGAACTAACATATGAACATCGTTGATGAACTACTGTGGCGGGGGCTTATCAACCAAGCCACCGATGTTGACGAGTTACGTGCCGCTTGCGAGCAACCCATCACTCTCTACTGCGGGTTCGATCCGACCGGGGCGTCGCTCCATGCAGGGCACCTTGTGCCCCTCATCATGCTGAAACGCTTCCAAAACGCGGGGCACCGAGTGCTCACCTTGGCCGGTGGCGCCACCGGCATGATCGGCGACCCGCGGGACGTAGGGGAGCGGTCCATGCTGTCCGAGGAAGAAATCGCCCACAACATTGCGGCGATCCAAGACCAAATTCGGTCCTTTATTGACTACACGGATGGCAAAGCCATCATGGTCAATAATGCCGATTGGTTGGGTAAATTCTCCCTCATTGATTACCTGCGGGACCTGGGCAAAAACTTTTCGCTCAATACGATGCTGGATCGGGAAACCGTGAAGCGGCGCCTAGGATCCGACGGGATTTCCTACACCGAATTCTCCTACATGTTGCTCCAATCCTACGACTATGTGCACCTCAATCGGGAATACGATTGTGTGCTGCAAATCGGTGGTGGTGACCAATGGGGCAATATTGTTTCCGGCGTAGACCTCAACCGACGCATGAACCAAACCAAGGTGCATGGCTTGACCGTGCCATTGGTTACGGATGCGCAAGGGCAAAAATTCGGCAAATCCACGGGTGGTGGCAAACTCTGGTTAGATCCCGAACTGACCAGCCCTTATTCGTGGTATCAGTACTTCCTCAACGCGGGAGATTCTGTGGTCATTGACTACCTGCGCTGGTTCACGTTCCTGTCCCAAACGGAAATCGCCGAATATGAAGCAGCGGTGCAGGAACGACCGCATCTGCGGGAAGCGCAACGACGCTTGGCGCAAGAAATGACCACCCTGGTACACGGTTCAGCAGCAACTGAGGCGGTAGAACTAGCAGCTCAAGCGCTATTTGGCCGGGCAGAATTGACCGAACTGGATGAAGTAACCCTGAGGGGAGCGCTCCAGGAAACCGCGGTGGCGGAGATTGCACCGCAAGAACCACGCACAATCGTGGACCTATTGGTGGCCAGCGGTTTGGCCGCATCCAAAGGGGCCGCGCGTCGCACAATAAAAGAAGGCGGCGCATACGTGAATAACCAGCGTATTTCCTCCGAGGATTGGGAACCAACAGCCGATGATTTGCTGTATGGCACATGGCTAGTGCTGCGGCGGGGCAAGAAAACCTTCGCAGGGGCAAAGATCCAATAGCGTAACCGGGATGGCATGATAACCATCCCGGTTTTTGTTGTTGTGAGGTGGAGATCGGAAGAG
>CAJZGD010000051.1 GCA_915275065.1 uncultured Corynebacterium sp.
GGTTCGTGCCGCCGCTGCGGCGGCCAATATCGATCAAATGATCGAATCCCTGCCTCAAGGCTACGACACCGTTGTGCACACCGATCGGCTTTCCGGCGGTGAACGGCAACGTATTGGTGTTGCCAGGGCGCTCTTGGCCGATACCCCAATTGTGGTGTTGGATGAGGCCACAGCGGCAGCTGACCCGGATTCTGAATGGGCGATTCGTCAAGGTCTGGATCGATTATTGGCGGGCAAGACCGTGCTCATGATTGCCCACCGGCTGCATACCATTCGCCACGCTGACCGTATCGTGGTGCTTGATGAGGGAACGATCGTGGAACAGGGCGCCCATGCCGAACTAGTGGAACGTGGTGGAATGTATGCCACATTATTGAACGTAGATTCGAAAGGAATGGGCTCGTGTTAAAGCAATTGCATGCCATTTCTGGTGGTGGCCGCACCTACTGGGGGTATCTCTCGTTGGTGGCGTTGTCCGCAATCCTGCAGGCAGTCGCGGTGCTGTTGTTGTTTCCCGTGAATTACGAGCTCTTTGGCGGCGACGGACATCCGGTCCAGGCGGGAAAGTGGGTGATCACACTGTTGGTCGTTATCGCCATGGCTTGGGGGTGCGACATTTTCGCCGCCCGCCTGGGTTTGACTCTCGGGCTTAATATTATGTGGATGATTTATCGGCACGCGCCGGCGGCCCTGACCGCCTGGCCCGATGCGAGATTCACCCCGGCGAAGGCTGCAAACCTGCGTTCCCTGGTGTCGACAAAAGCCGTGGACACCACCTCCGGCGTGGTGCTCATGGTGACGCCGATTATCACGGCCGTGGTGTTCACGTTTGCCTTGGGCCTCGGGCTCATTGTCGTATCACCGCTGGTGGCGGCGATCACTCTGATCGGCGGAGCGCTGATGCAGGCCGCCCTGTGGGGGAGCGCCCGACTAGAGGCCAGGTCGCAAGCACGGTACAGCCAGGCTACCGAAGAATTGGACGATCGTCTGTTCGAATTTGCGTGGGCGCAGCCGTCACTTCGTACCGCGCGGGGCACGTCGATTGGCGCCCAGTTGGTGGATAATGCCATTGCCACAACGCATAGGCGGCTCCTTGGGCTGTTACTGTGGCAGATTCCCACGGCGATCCTTTTCAGCTTTGTTCTGCAATTAGTACTTCTGGGTTTTGGCGTCACAGCCTGGGCTTCCTTCCAAAACGGCGTGATCGACGCTACCGCCGCGGCCACCCTAGTGATCGTATTATTGCGAGTGGTGGAGCAGGTGACCACGGTGTCGGGCTCGGTGGAGGGAATGCTGGCAATGACCAGCGCAGCGGCAGACGTAAAGGAATTAATGGACACAAAACCAATCGTCAATTCCGAACCTATGAGCGAACCGCCAACCGTCACCCTGGATCGGCTCACCGTGACCTACCCCGACGGCACCCCGGGGCTTCACGAGGCAAGCGCGGTCATGCGCCCCGGCACGATCACGGCGGTCGTCGGCCGTTCGGGTTCCGGCAAAACCACCCTGGTGCGGGCCCTCGCCGGCATCATCCCACCGACCAGCGGCTCGATCTCCCTCGGCGAAGTTCCGGCGTCGATAGGTGAGTTGCGCGGCAATGCCACCATGGTATTCCAACAATCTACGCTTGGCGACGGAACCATCAGGGACAATCTTCTCGCTATTAACCCAAGTCTCACCAGTGACGATATTGATGGGCTCGCCGAGAAAGCGCAGCTGACAACCGTGGTGGCGCGGCTGACGCACGGGTGGGACACGCCGGTGGGGGAGCTGGGTGCGCAACTGTCCGGCGGCGAGCGGCAGCGCGTAGGCATTGCCCGCAGCCTGGCCAAACCCGCCCACGTGCTGCTTGTCGACGAAGCCACGTCGGCCCTGGATCCCCAGAACGAGCGGGCGATCGTCTCCACCCTGGACCAGATTCGTGCCGATTACACCACGGTCGTCATCACCCACCGGCCGGCCATGATCGGCATCGCCGACCAGGTGATCGTGATGGACAACGCCAGCATCATTGAGGCCGGTCCGCCTCAGGAGTTGGAACGAGCCGGTGGGGAATTTGCCCGCATCATGGCGGAATGGCGAGCCTCGGCCGTCTGGCGAGTGTAAGTGCAGCATTGCTGCACATCCGATAAGCTGGGGACCCGATTTGTGGCGCTTCATATCCCAAGGATTTCAGCCGGCCCAGCGAAGGTCCCCAGCTTAGCAATTGCGCTACCTACTGGTGAGTGGGGTGATCGCCACGGAGGGTCGAGGTTTCCGGCCCTGGGGACGTCGCAAAGCGGGGGTAGCAGACCAGATAAGCTGGGGACCCGGCCTGCGGCGGCCTGTGGCCCAGGGGTTTCGGGCTGCCCAGCGGAGGTCCCCAGCTTAGAACAAGTGCAGCTTTGTGTGGCGATAAGAGAACCTTGGGAAACTGGCCTAAGGTAAGAAGGCGTGAATCAACAACGACGCGCCGGCATCAGCACCACCCGCTATATGTTCCTGGTGGGCATATTCATAAGCCTATCTATCATCGCTCTAGGGATTGATAAGCTGATTCCGGCTGGCGCGGCGGCAACGGCTGACGTCGACACCTTCGGGCCCCTGGTCGGAGCGGAACTGCTGCTGGCGTTGTTGGGCCTCATCGCCTGCCCCATTGCCGCATGGCTCTACCTGGAAGAATGCCAAACCAATAACCAGTGGCGGCTGCTTTGGGGCACATGTGCCCTGGCGCTCATCACCGAACCGTTCTACGACCGGGTGGTGACCGGGGACTGGTTCGGATTCGCCACAATCCGACCATCAAACCTGGCCTGGGCCCTGGTGGTGTGTTTCCTGGTGGAAAAGTTCATCACGCACCGGTCGTGGCCGATTCAGGTCGTGGTGGTGCTCGCAGGCCTGGCGTGGCTGGTGATATTTCAGGTAGGACAATGGCTACCATTTATTCCGGCTGGCCTTGTCATTTACGCCTTTTTCATCATGTTTCACTATTTACAGGACCGGGAGAACACCATGATGCTCACGGCCGGAATGTTGGGCGCGGTGTGTTTCATTACCCCGGCACTGGGGGTGGCGTTATTGCACTACCGGGCGGGGGAGAACAACCTTGGGGACACCCCTGGGCACGGCCCGGGGCAAGCGCGGCGGCCGAGTTTCTGGTGGTTGCTGTGGTATCCGGTGGCATTCGCCTGCTTGACGTTAGTGGTCAGTATCAGATAGTATTACCCGATAGTCCCACATGTTTGTGGTGGGAGTCTTTAAGTTTTGCCTGGTAGTACCCCCATTATGGTGAGGTGGTATTGCTTGGAAGTAAGGCCTTGGTCGATTGGCTAATGCTTTCAAAACTTACCAAGACACACGGCAGCGGCCCCGGTGAAGAGCCCCTATTTTTGCTTGTTTATTAGCAATAATGGGGCAGGGACCTATGTTTTCGTGGTGTCTGACAGGCAAAAAATAAAAGCACAATACCGAAAATAGAAAGACGGTTCATGCCAACTATTCAACAGCTGGTCCGCAAGGGCCGCCATGACAAGACTGCAAAGGTGAAGACCGCAGCACTGAAGGGGTCTCCGCAGCGTCGTGGCGTGTGCACTCGTGTGTACACCACCACTCCGAAGAAGCCTAACTCTGCTCTGCGTAAGGTTGCCCGTGTGCGCCTCACCTCTGGCATCGAGGTGTCCGCATACATTCCAGGCGAGGGCCACAACCTTCAGGAGCACTCCATGGTGTTGGTTCGTGGTGGTCGTGTGAAGGACCTCCCGGGTGTGCGCTACAAGATCATTCGTGGCGCACTTGACACTCAGGGTGTTCGTGATCGCAAGCAGGGTCGTTCCCGCTACGGTGCAAAGAAGGAGAAGTAATCTAAAATGCGTAAGAATGCGGCTCCGAAGCGTCCCGTAGTCAAGGATCCTGTATACGGTTCCGAAGTTGTGACGCAGCTGGTGAATAAGGTGCTCTTGGACGGTAAGAAGTCCGTTGCTGAGCGTATTGTTTATGGTGCTTTGGAAAAGTGCAAGGAAAAGACCGGTACCGATCCGGTTCTGACCTTGGAAAAGGCCTTGGGCAATATCAAGCCCGAGTTCGAAGTTCGGTCGCGTCGCGTGGGCGGTGCTACCTACCAGGTGCCGGTTGAGGTGCGGGCTGCCCGCGCCAATACCCTGGCCCTGCGCTGGTTGGTGACGTTCACGAGACAGCGCCGCGAGAAGACCATGATCGAGCGTTTGGCTAATGAGATCTTGGATGCAGCTAATGGTTTGGGCGCTTCCGTGAAGCGTCGTGAGGACACTCATAAGATGGCTGAAGCAAACCGTGCGTTTGCTCACTACCGCTGGTAATTCGTCGTAAAGCTCTGAGCTTTTCGACGCACGAAATCATCTATCAGATAGGAATATCGTGGCACCTCAAGAAGTGCTTAAGGACCTCACCAAGGTCCGCAATATTGGCATCATGGCACACATCGATGCTGGTAAAACCACCACAACCGAGCGTATCCTCTTCTACACCGGTATCAACCGTAAGGTGGGCGAAACCCACGACGGCGCTTCCACCACCGACTGGATGGAGCAGGAAAAACAGCGTGGCATCACCATTACCTCGGCTGCCGTGACCTGTTTCTGGAAGAACAACCAGATCAACATCATCGACACCCCTGGTCACGTGGACTTCACCGTTGAGGTGGAGCGGTCGCTGCGGGTGCTCGACGGTGCTGTTGCCGTGTTCGACGGTAAGGAAGGCGTGGAACCGCAGTCGGAGCAGGTGTGGCGTCAAGCCGCTAAATACGATGTGCCGCGCATCTGCTTTATCAACAAGATGGACAAGCTGGGTGCAGACTTCTACTTCACCGTGCAAACCATCATTGACCGCCTGGGTGCTAAGCCCCTCGTGTTGCAGCTGCCCATCGGCGCCGAAGACACCTTCGACGGCGTCGTGGACCTCATCAACATGAACGCCATCACCTGGCGCGGCAAAGTTGACGTTGGCGCCGAACCGGCCATCGAGGAAATCCCCGCTGACCTGGTGGAACGTGCCGAAGAATACCGGGAGAAGCTGCTGGAGACAGTGGCAGAATCCGATGAAGAGCTCATGGAAAAGTACTTCAGCGGCGAGGAACTCACCGTCGACGAAATCAAGGGCGCCATTCGGAAGATGACCATCAACTCCGAAATCTACCCCGTGCTGTGCGGTACCGCATACCACAACAAGGGTGTGCAGCCGCTGCTCGATGCCGTGGTCGACTACCTGCCCAACCCGTTGGACATCGGCGAGGTCACCGGCCATGCCGTGAACGACGAATCCCAGGTTGTGGCGCGGAAGCCCTCCGTGGACGACCCGTTCGCAGCACTCGCCTTCAAGATTGCCGTGCACCCATTCTTCGGTAAGCTCACCTTCGTGCGCGTCTACTCCGGTCTGGTTGAGCCTGGTGCCCAGGTCACCAACTCCACCAAGGCCAAGCGGGAACGCATTGGCAAGATGTTCCAGATGCACGCCAATAAGGAAAACCCGGTGACCGAGGCCCGCGCTGGCAACATCTACGCCTTCATCGGTTTGAAGGACACCACCACCGGTGACACCCTGTGTGACACCAATAATCAGATCATCCTGGAGTCCATGGACTTCCCGGACCCGGTTATTAAGGTGTCCATCGAGCCGAAGACCAAGGCCGACCAGGAAAAACTGAGTATCGCTATTCAGAAGCTGGCCGAAGAGGACCCGACCTTCACTGTCGAACTGGACTCCGAGTCCGGCCAGACTGTGATCGGCGGCATGGGTGAGCTGCACCTCGACGTGCTGGTTGATCGCATGCGGCTCGAATTCAAGGTGGAAGCCAACGTGGGTGCTCCCCAGGTGGCCTACCGCGAAACCATCCGCAAGCCGGTGGAGAAGATCGAGTACACGCACAAGAAGCAGACCGGTGGTTCCGGCCAGTTCGCCAAGGTTATTATTGCCCTGGAGCCGTACGCCCCCGATGCATCCGAGCTGGAAGAAGGCGAGTCCGCCATCTACAAGTTCGAAAACGCTGTTACCGGTGGCCGCGTGCCGAAGGAATACATCCCCTCGGTGGATGCCGGTATCCAGGACGCCATGCAGTACGGCTACCTCGCTGGCTTCCCGCTGGTGAACATCAAGGCCACCCTGCTTGATGGTGCGTACCACGAAGTGGACTCCTCGGAAATGGCCTTCAAACTGGCCGGCTCCCAGGCCCTGAAGGAAGGCGTTGCCAAGGCCAAGCCGGTGCTGCTGGAACCGCTCATGGCGGTTGAGGTCATCACGCCGGAAGAATACATGGGTGACGTGATCGGCGACATTAACTCTCGCCGTGGTCAGGTCAACGCCATGGACGATCGGGCTGGTGCAAAGGTCGTGCGGGCCCGGGTGCCGCTGTCCGAAATGTTCGGTTATGTGGGTGACCTGCGGTCCCGGACCCAGGGTCGCGCTAACTACACCATGATCTTCGACTCTTACGCCGAGGTTCCGACCAACGTAGCAGCCGAGATTATCGCCGAGCGCAACGGCTCCTAAGGCTTTTCCATAAGCCTGCGCCGCCCACTGTCTTGTCGTGCCAAGCAAGATGGTGGGCGGGATAAGCCGAATGATTTTCGGTAATGGCCTTGTTGACCGTCACGCATTATCCGGTGCGGGTGCCTGAGGGAAGCGCCCTGCGGGTTCCAATCAGGTTTCCCGCTGGAGCCCCATCGGCGCCCCACCGGAGCTCCGCAAGGATTGTGACGGCCGCCACGGCCATTACCAAATGAATGATTCTTAAGAACTTGATGCGAGTTGGTTCGAGTTAGTTTGAAAAACTCGCGGATAACGCATAAGATCGTGTAATTGGCACATTTGTAATCGCTGTTCTGATGAGTTGCCAAATGAATAATTCAAACGGTTAATCAGAAGGTTCAGCATATCAACCCGTGGCTGCGAGGTTCGTAGCCACCATGAAGTCCAGGAGGACATACAGTGGCAAAGGCTAAGTTTGAGCGTACTAAGCCTCACGTAAACATTGGCACCATCGGTCACGTTGACCACGGTAAGACCACCACGACCGCAGCTATCACCAAGGTTTTGGCTGACGCATACCCCGACTTGAACCAGGCTTTCGCCTTCGACTCCATCGACAAGGCTCCTGAAGAAAAAGAGCGTGGTATCACCATTAACATCGCTCACGTGGAGTACCAGACCGAAAAGCGCCACTACGCACACGTGGACGCCCCTGGCCACGCTGACTACATCAAGAACATGATCACCGGTGCCGCTCAGATGGACGGCGCTATCCTGGTCGTGGCTGCTACCGACGGCCCGATGCCGCAGACCAAGGAGCACGTGCTTCTGGCTCGCCAGGTGGGCGTTCCTTACATCCTCGTGGCACTGAACAAGTGTGACTCCCCCGACGTTGATGATGAAATCATCGAGCTCGTGGAAATGGAGCTCCGTGAGCTCCTCGCCGATCAGGAATACGACGAGGATGCCCCGATCATCCAGATCTCTGCCCTGAAGGCCCTGGAAGGCGACCCCAAGTGGACCCAGTCCATCCTGGACCTCATGCAGGCCTGCGATGACTGCATCCCGGATCCGGTTCGTGAGACCGACAAGCCCTTCCTCATGCCTATCGAGGACATCTTCACCATCACCGGCCGTGGCACCGTGGTGACCGGTCGTGTTGAGCGCGGTTCCCTGAAGGTGAACGAAGAAGTCGAAATCATCGGCATCAAGGACAAGGCTCTGACCACCACCGTTACCGGTATCGAAATGTTCCGCAAGCTGCTGGACTACACCGAAGCTGGCGACAACTGCGGTCTGCTGCTCCGTGGCGTTAAGCGCGAAGAAGTTGAGCGTGGCCAGGTTGTGGTGAAGCCCGGCGCTTACACCCCTCACACCGAGTTCGAGGCTTCTGTCTACGTTCTGTCCAAGGACGAAGGCGGCCGCCACACCCCGTTCTTCGATAACTACCGTCCGCAGTTCTACTTCCGCACCACCGATGTTACCGGTGTTGTGAAGCTCCCTGAGGGCACCGAGATGGTCATGCCTGG
The DNA here is from genome assembly GCA_915275065.1 of uncultured Corynebacterium sp. Taxonomy (GTDB): domain Bacteria; phylum Actinomycetota; class Actinomycetes; order Mycobacteriales; family Mycobacteriaceae; genus Corynebacterium. The sequence continues at coordinate 8,010 of CAJZGD010000051.1, forward strand.
CGACAACGTTGACATGTCCGTCACCCTGATCCAGCCGGTCGCCATGGACGAGGGCCTGCGCTTCGCTATCCGCGAAGGCTCCCGCACCGTCGGCGCTGGCCGCGTCACCAAGATTATCAAGTAATTGCTGGTCTAGGTTATAGATAAGAATCCGGTTCCCGTCCTGGGGGCCGGATTTTTTCTGCTTTACGACGCACACCCCAGCGGTAGCAACTTCGATAAGCTGGGGACCTTAATTTTCTTCCTAAAATTCCCTGGAGGCCGGTCCATCACGGACCAGGTCTCCAGCTTAGCGGAAATGCTACTTGGCAGGTTCGGGTAGTTGCTCCGCGAAATCATCCAGCAACTCTATCGGCGGGATGAAGAACAGGGTGCCGGTGGTCGGGTAGGAAAAGTCCAGGATCCGGTCATAATTCCCGGTGGGTTTGCCAACAAACATGTTGGTCAGCATTTCCTCGGTCACTGACACGTCACCAGAATAGCCGGCGAAATAGGTGCCGAACTCCTGTTCTTTGAATGAGCCGAACGGCATGTTGAGTCGGTAAATATCACCGTCAACATCATTGATGGCCACATGGGAATTATTTGGTTTAGTAGCGTCGTCTAGTTCCACATTGTCCAGCTTGGTTCGGCCAATTACTTTCTCCTGCTCCTCGGTGTTGAGTTCCTTCCATGCGTTCATGTCGTGCAGGTATTTTTGCACAATCAGGTATGAACCATTGATGTATGAGGAGGCAGACGGAGCAGAGATATGAACCGCATCTTCGGCATCACTGTTTTCTGGGTTTTCAGTGCCGTCAACAAACCCGAGTAAATCCCGGTTGTCGAAGAATTTAAACCCATGGGTTTCGTCAACTACGGTTGCTACATTGGCGAGCCGATCCATAACAATACGGGCTAGCTCCCAGCACATATCCACACTTGCTGCCCGGAGGTGCAGAATGAGGTCTCCCGGTGTGGATGGGGCCGAATGCTTAGCACCGCGGATCTCCCGGAATTCGTGTAGCTGCTCGGGGATGGGTGCGGAGGTGATGAGCGGCCACAGTCGGGCGCCTATCCCAATCACGCCGTAAAGATCGGCGTCGGGGTAGCGGAACGAGACGGTGCGGTTGAGTCCCGGGAAGTCTGTGAATAGGTCCCGAACCGTGTCGATTGCCTCTGGTGCGGTTTCGTCGATGGTGAAGACCAAAAATAATGCCGCCGTGGATGGCGGGGCAATGATGGTTTGGGCTGGCATGCCTCAATGATCCTTTCCAATAGTCAAGCAAAACGGTGAGTCTGTTTTCACCTTACCCGAGGCATTTTACGCGTGAAGGCGTGCTTTCTATCGGTTGTGCAGCCTCCCGCTTTGCGACGCCCCAAGGTGCAACATCCGGTTTCGTGCAGGGTAGCACGTCATCTAAGCTGGGGACCCTTGGGCGACGGTTTGGTTTTCCCGACACATCTTGGCTTCGCGGTAGGGTCCCCAGCTTATCGGGTTTGCTGCCTTTATGGTTGGGGGTTTCTGGGCGCTCTCCCCAAGCCTGAACAACCCGGCAGCACTTGTTCTAAGCTGGGGACCTAAATTTTCTCTCCAGAATTCCCTGGAGTCCGACCTGCCACAGACCGGGTCCCCAGCTTAGACAATGTGCTGCCGGTGTGGTTGATGCTCACGCGGAGACCCCAGCACACCATCTCCTATAGATTTCCCAACACCTTTCAATCATGCGGGCATCGAATAATATCCGGCATAATTAATAGGTACACAATTATGCAATAAGGTGGCCAAGGCCCAGCAAGTCGTAGGAGGCACAACAGTGAGCAGTTTCGAGTCCAAGCCCGAGAAGACCAACCCTGACAACCCTGAAAGATCGGGTGAAAAATCCCCGTCCCAGACCCAGCAAATCCCACCGCCAACCTCACCACAAGCCCAAACCCCACCCCAGACCCCGCCCCAGCAACAACCCCACCCCACCGTCCGGGAGTTTCGCCATAGGGCGGAGGTCCCGATGCTGGTCCTTGGTGGGATTCTGACGGTCCTGGCGGTGGTCGCCTGCATTTTTGTGATTCTGCTCGGCATGTCGTTAAGTGAGTTCGGCCAGGGCGTTTTGGTTGGTATTCTTGCCCCGGCGCTCGCCGCAGTTGCTATCCGATGGTTTTATTGGAGCGCCATCACTAACGCGGTGGAGGTGACCCCAGCCCAGTTCCCCGAGGTCTACACCATCTACCATGATCTTGCCCAGCAAATGGGCTTCCGCCCCGACGCTGCCGGGAAGGGGATCACCCGCCTGCCCCGGCTGTATATCAAAAATGGGAATGGGGTCATGAATGCATACGCGTCGAAATGCCAGGTGTCCCGCGGATATGTTGTCATCCACTCCGACCTTGTGGACGTGGGCTACACGTATCAGGATTGGGAGTTTGTCCGGTTTGTGCTGGCCCACGAGCTGGGGCACATCAAGTGTGGGCATGTGGATTTGTGGCGGTCGATGATCCGCCCGGTGACGACGGCGCTTCGCCTCCAGGCCTCGGTTATTCGTGCACAGGAGTACACGGCCGATCGGGTGGCGTTGTATTACGCCCCCGCGGGTGGGAAGGGCATGATCCACCTGTACTGCGGCAAGCACCTGGGGCATCGGGTCAACATGGGCGAGTATTTTGCGAGCGTGCACGCGCACAAGGATGGTTTCTGGCTCAAGGCGGCGAACTTCCTATCCGACCACGCGGTTGGGTTCCGCCGAATGGCTGCACTTCACGAGGCAGAGACGAAGGGCTGGGACGTGCATGGAAAAATGCTGTAGCACCCCGCTTTACGACGCCCACCTCCCGGCCTATTGCCAAATGCATTCCGGGGTTTCTTCCCCTGTATCGGACATGAGGAATGGTCGCGTGTCTCCGGGAAAAACGGCTGGAAATTCATCGGCATAGTCCAAGTCCAAAATGTCAATGACTTCTCGAACTGTTTCAATGTGCGCGTCGGTGGGAATTTCAACGATAGTGTTGAAGAGAAAAGCTGAATATGCCTTTTGTTCCCCTTTTGACGGTAACTCTTTAAAACCAAACAGTTCCTTGAAACCTTGCTCAAAGAATAGGCTTGACTGTCCCAAATTGAATGCTTGTTCGGAAGCCAGAGCAACCTTGAACTTTTTCCTGACCTCACGTAAACGTTCCTGATAGCGCTGTTTTGCGGCCGGTAAAGCATCAAAGCAGCACACAAAGCGCGTGATATAACACCAGGTGTCGGATTTTTCAGTCATGAAACCTCAATTGTCGCATAGGAGAAGTCTGGGGGTTTGGTTCCCCGAGATAGGTACCAGTGTGCCACTCGTGCGGGTGATGACTCACACTAATCACCCCACCGGCACCAGGGGCCCGAGTGCCCCGGCGCCGATGCACACGTGCGCCTGCGGGTCGGGCCCGGTCACCACCACCCGCAGAATCTGGCCGCCGCCCGGCACCCGCACCCACTTCGTGCCCAATTCGGTGGGTGCCGGTACCGTGATTGCTCGACTGTTTGTCGCGGCAATCGGCTCCAAACCGTTGGGCGTGGTGATGGTGACTTTCATCCCGTCGGTGCTGGCCAGGGAGTTGAACTCCCACACCCATTCGCCAAACGGCACCCCGGGGTTGATGGGAATGTCCACGGTCCCGCCCGAATACACTCGGTAGCCGCATTCCGGCTCCGGCCCCAGCTGGGAGCGGGACACCGGCTCCACTCGCGCCGGGTGCAGCAGGCCATGGGCGTCGAAAACCCGGGGTTTGGTGGTGGCATTCACCGGTGTGATACCCGCGATGGCCGAAATCCAATTATATGGGTGCATCAGGGGCGTTAAGACTTCCAGGGGGGTTTGCTGGTTCAGTATGGTGTCCCCTTCGCGGGCCAGGGCGGCACGCACGTTTGGTAAATATTCCCGGCTGGGGTCGGTGTGCCACGCCGCGATCCACGTGCCGGTCGACACCATGGATGATGCCACAAACACCCAGGTAAAAACCTTGATGATGGTGGTGTTGTGCAGCCGGAGCCCGGCCACCCCCACCAGCACGGTCATGGACCACCAGTCCACGTAGTAGTGCATGCTGCGCAGCAGGGTTTCGCTGGTTTCCTCCCCGCCGC
>CAJZGD010000052.1 GCA_915275065.1 uncultured Corynebacterium sp.
CCTGCCGCAGCCGGGGGGTGGCGTCGTCGATATTGCCGAGGGGGGTGGCTGCGAGAATAATTCCGCGGGGTAAGGGGGTCATGCCCTCATGCTAGCTTTTCGACGAATCCAGGCCCAATTCCTCTTTGACCTCCTCCTGCATGGTTTCGGCAATATCAGTATTTTCCACATTGGATTCGGTTTCGTACCGGGCCAGCCGCCGACGCTGCTTCGAGCTAAACCGTTTGGTCGGATCAAGCTTGCGGCGCAGCAACTCGCGCATGTTTTCCCGGCGGGTAGATTCCTCCCGAATCTGGGAGAATGACCGCACCCACCCGACAAGGAACACGAGAAACAGCAGAACCCCCATGTAGCCCAGGATGGGAAAGAGGGTGGCAACCAGGGTTTTAAACCCTAGGAAACTCACGGCAAAGGCCACGAGCGAACTCACGACGAAAGCCGGGTAGAACCGGGTGGGATGCTTGGCGGTAATGCGTCTGCCAAAGGCGTAGAGCATGCCGATAACCGTGTTGAAAATCATGCCAAGGATAGCGATAGACATGCCGAAACCCAACCAGGGATGAATCTGGTTGACGATGGTGAGCATGGGCACATCGTCGGCGGCCACCTGATCGGCCCGCAGGTACAGGGACCAGGTAGCAAAGGTGAGCATGAGCCCGAAAATAATGCCGCCGATCATGCCGCCCAGGCCGGCGGCGCGGGGATCAGTGTTATTACCGCCAATGATGATGGCCATGGATGCGCCAATCATGAGGTTAAGGCCCACATAATTCATGGTGGCAATGCCCCAATGGGGCGCAACCGGGGTAATCGTGTGGGCGGCCTGGTCCAGAACCGAATAGTCGGCATGGCCGGTGCTGAGAACCCACACAACGGTGATGGTCATAAACACGATGATGAGCGGCGTGATAGAGCCGATGACCTCGGTGACCTTATCAACGTCGAGAAGCCCAACGATGAGCGTAATGGCGAGCAGAATGAGGGCACCAACCCAGGTGGGAAAACCAAATTGCTGATTCAGGTTGGAGCCGGCACCGGCAAACATGACCGTGCCGGTGCAAAACAGGGTGATGAGCACCCCAAGATCCAGGAGCCTGGCCAACAGGGGGTAGCTGACCCGCCGGAGCACAGTGCCATGGTCGCCGGCAAGATAATAGCTGCCGAGCTGGACAACAACCAGCCCGCTGATAGCCATGATGAGAGAGGAAAGAGCGGCGGCAATAATGCCGACCTTGCCGTAGGAAACGAAGTATTGCAGCATCTCTTGGCCGGTGGCAAAACCGGCGCCGACGATGATGCCAATGAACGCCAAGACGATAGTGACAGTTCGCTTGAGCATTGGTAATGCCTTCTTTTTACTTCTTTACTGCTAGTTTCCGACTGGGCTGATGCCCATTTCGGTTGAGTACTAGCCTACGCACACCGCTGCCAGACTTCCGGTGCTTTTCTGCCTCCCGGTGGATGCGCCGCTCCCGGGCGAGACGGGCCGCGAAGCGCTGTTGCTCCCGGTAATCAAGATAAAGCTCATCGTTGCGGAGATCCTTAATGAGAGCGAACATCAGGATGAAAATCACAATGACGAACGGGGATGCGGCAACAATGGTGATGTTTTGCAGATTCTTCAAAATATCGTCGCCGCCGGTAAGCAGCATGGTCATGCCGACAAGCGCCACGAGCACGCCCCACCCGGCGGTCACAAACCGGTTAGCGTCGGTTTGCCCATGCTGGCTCATGGAGCCCATGACGGTCGACGCAGAGTCGGCGGAGGTGATGAAGAACAGCGCGAGCAGGGCCACGGCAATCACGCCCCACACAACACCACCTGGCAAGGTGTGAAGCAGGTCAAAGAGTTGGCTTTGAGCGTTCCCCTCACCCCAAATGGATGCGCCCTGCTGTTCCAGGTGGATGGCGGTGCCGCCAAAAATGGCGAACCACACGAGACTCACCGCGGAGGGAACCAACATGACTCCGATAAAGAACTCCCGGATGGTACGGCCACGAGAAATGCGGGCTAAGAACATGCCGACGAACGGACTCCAGGAAATCCACCACGCCCAGTAGAAAATGGTCCAGCTGCTGAGCCATTCACTGGTGTTCACACCGGGCGATTCGGCGGTGCGCCCAATCATTTCGAAGAAGTCGGACAGGTACGCCCCGAAGGCTTCGGGAAGCAAGTTCAAGATCGTCACGGTGGGCCCAAACACGAAGACGATAATGCCCAAGATGGCTGCCAACACCATGTTGGCGTTGGAAACGTAACGAATACCATTGCCCACACCAGACATGGCGGACATGAGGTAGGCGAGGGTGAGGATAGACACGATCACCACGATGGTGCTCATGGAAGGATTCTTGACTATGCCCGCGGCGGTAAGACCAGCGCTAATCTGGGTTGCGCCAATGCCGAGGGAACAAGCCGTGCCGAAAATGGTGGCGATAATGGCGAGAATGTCGATGACCCGACCAGACCAGCCCTTGGCGCCACGCTCACCAATGAGCGGGATAAAAGCAGAGCTGAGAAGTTGGCGGCGGCCCAGTCTAAAAGTGGAATAGGCGATGGCCAACCCGAAAATGCCGTAGACGGCCCAGGGGTGCAGGGTCCAGTGCAGCAAGGTGGAGCTCATGGCATCACCAATGTTTTTGGGCTCATGCCCGGGAATCCCCACACGATAATGGGTTAGCGGCTCGGTGACGCCATAAAACATGAGGCCAATGCCCATGCCGGCGGCAAACATCATGGCAATCCACGAGAAAGTGGAAAACTCCGGGGCCTCATCGTTGCGTCCCAGCTTGATATTACCGAATTTACTCAAGGCCACAATGATGGCGAACGCCAAAAATATGGTGGTACATAAAACAAAGGCCCACCCGAAATTGGTGATGACAACCGAGAGGGCTTTTTGGGAAAAACTGGAAAAACCAGTGGGGTTCAGCAAACCCCAGAGCACGACAGATAGAACAATGACTACAGCCGGAATGGTGACCCGATAGTCAATTCCAACATCGTCTTTTTCGCTCTCAAAGACGATTTTTGGCTCAGCTGGTACTTTTGCCGGTGGCGATTCCAGCATTTCCGCTAATTCTTGGGTAGCGGACACATTTGTTGGTTTTTCCATAAAACTACCGTGCGGCAAAAATCCGCGGATATCAACACGATACCGCAATTTTAAGGAAAAAATAGGGGGTATACGCTGCGACTTTATCTAAACGTTATTAATCGTTAAAGCACTGGGTAATGCCATTAAATCATAAAATCTACACCCCTGAAGATCACAATATTATAACAATATCGGGGCGGAGTTTTCTTAATAATGGAGAAGAAGACAAAAACCACCAGCACCACATAGAATGGCACAAGTGATTTCCTTGACCAGCAACCTACGTCGCAAAGCTGCTCACACCTCGGCGGATGAGCCACGTCCGCCAGTTGGTCGGTTCACCCGTCCCGCAACCCCGCCAGAGCCCCGCCGCATCGTCTGGACCAAATTCGACACCAACGCCACCCTCCTCATCGGCCTGTGGACCCTCATCACCCGCTTTGTCGGCCTCAACTCGGCCGTGGCGGACGGTACCCCGGTCTTCGACGAGAAACACTATGTGCCGCAAGCCTGGGACATGGTCAATAGTTGGGTCAACCCGCTCATCGGCGGCATCGAATCCAACCCCGGCTACGGACTAGTCGTCCACCCACCCCTGGCAAAACAAATCGAAGCCTACGGCGAACTAATATTCGGATACACCGCCCTCGGCTGGCGCATCATGGCAGCCCTCTTCGGCACAGCCACCGTGCTACTCATTATGAATCTGGCCCGCCAACTCACCGGTTCTAGCGTTATTGCAGCCTTTGCCGGCATTTTGGCGCTCTTCGACGGTGTCCTGCTCATCACCTCTCGATTCGGCATGCTCGACATCTTCCAAACCCTCTTCATTGTCGGCGCAGCCTACTGTCTAGCCCGCGACTATAACCAAATGCGTGTTCGACTCCACCAAGCGTGGCTCACCGGTGGCCTCGGGACGCACCGCTTCGGCCCTCGCTTCGGATTCCGCTGGTGGCGGTTCGGCGCCGGCGTCTGCCTTGGCCTCGCGCTCTCAGTCAAATGGTCAGGCCTTTATTACATGGCGTTCTTCGGCATTATGACCGTGCTTTTCGACGTCTACCTTCGGCACCGCTACCAGGTGAAACAACCAATCCTCGGCGCCTTAGTGCGGGATACCATCGCCGCCTTCTGCTCCATCGTCATCCTCCCCATCGCCCTCTACGCCTGGAGCTGGCGCGCCTGGTTCACCTCTGAAACCTCCATCTACCGGCACGTCGACACCTGGAAAGACGTGGCCCTCAATAACCACGATTTCGCCCCCGACTCCTGGGTATTCCGACTCCCCGAGGCCCTGGCCAGCTGGATTTATTATCACAAATCTGTTCTAGCATTCCACGCCAGCCTCACAACATCGGCCGGCCATGTTCACCCCTGGGACTCTAAACCATGGTCATGGCTGGTTTCCGGTCGCCCCATCCTCTACTACTCGGTCACTGACATTCACTGTGGGGAAAGCACCTGCCGACGCATGATCTATCTCTTTGGCACCCCAGCCATCTGGTGGCTCACCATCCCCATTATTCTCTGGTCACTCTGGCGTGTCATCATTCGAAAAGATTTACGACTCATCATCCCGCTGGTGAGCTTCGCCGCCGGCTTCCTCCCCTGGCTCGCTGCCTACGACCGCCAAATGTATTTCTTCTACGCCACCCCCCTCATCCCATTCACCATCATCATGATCGCCATTGGACTAGGTGAACTCATCCCCCTAGGGAAACGACTCAACATCCCCGCAATCTTCCACAAAATCGGCGCCGAAACCACCACCGTTGGTGGCCTCATCGTCGCCATCTACCTTGGCCTCGTCGTCGCCATGTTTGTGTATTTCTCCCCGATCCTCTACGGCTACACCATCCCCGATGCTCTGTACGAGACCCTCATGTGGATTCCCAGTTGGCGGTAGGCGTCGTCAAGCAACCGGCCGCGCCGACAACGCCTGCACTACCGCCCACCCTTTATCCAACAACCACAGCCACAACAACGCCACCACCGACGCAAACAACAACCCGAGCTGGCCGGCCGCGGCCATGGTCATCGACCCCACCACCAGGTCCCGCACCCCCAGCCCAAAGCTGAACATAAACAACGCCCCATACACCGGCAACAACCCAGCAACCAGCCGGGTCTGCCACGCCACAAACACCACCCCAAACCCCAATGCGGATCGCATTGCCACGGTTTCCATCACTAATTGCAGAAACACCGGATCGCTGTCCCCCGCTGGCAGCCGCAATAACGCCACCGCCCAGCCGCACCATGCCACCCCCAGCAGCACCAGGACCACTCGGCAGATTGCCACGCTCACCAGCCGACTCGCCGCCTGCCTCCGCCACACCGGCGCCACTCCGGCCATGATCTCTTCCGACAAATCGGGAATGTCTGACACCGATGTGTCGCTAAACGCCAGGGTACGATTGAGCAGCGCCGCATTATCTAAAAACGACTGGCACTCCGCGCATTCCGCTACATGCGCATCCACTACATCGTCAGAAAGGGGCGACGGTTCCCCATCCAACCGCGCCGACAACGCCGCCTGCACCTGCTGACACTCGACCACAACAACCCCCAATCACTGGGTGCTTAGCCGCACTCAGCCTTGACGACTCAAAACCTCATCTATACTAGCCCGACCCGAGCCAAACACCACGATCAGCACCAAACCCACAATCAATAACAACACATACTCATACCCCCCACCGGCAATGAAAAACCCGGCATTCATGTGCACCAAATAAAACGCCGCCACCATCAGCAACGCCAATACTCCCGCAACAATCGTGGTCAACAAGCCAACCGTCAAAAACAATCCCCCCACGAATTCCGCGGTTGCCGCCAAATACGCCGACAATTGGGCCTGCGGCACCCCCCACGCCGCAAACTGCTGCCCCGTGGCGGTCAATCCTTGCACGAAAAACTTGTCAAACCCATGGGCCACAAAAATTATTCCCAGCACGAACCGGAATAACAGCAATGACCCATCCCGCACCGCCGGTTTATCCACAGATACCTCTACCCCACCCGTAACTTAATCACGTTATCGTACTGCGTGACTGGTTCCGGCTCAGGTTCGCTCTCCCCAGCCGACCGATTGGTCTCCACCAGTTCCAAACCAATAAAATCCGGCGAATCATCATCCGTTTCCAAAACCACGGCACCTGGCCGCCGCAACCGATGCGGAATGCCTAATTCCCGATCCATGCTATTTCGTACTCCTGCCCGGGTCCGACGCAGTTGATGCACCCGCTTGTGCCGCAACCGCTCTTCGTCACGGACCTGCGCCCGCAACGCTATCAGATAAATAATGGTTATCCCCAACGCAATCGCCGGGGCAGCCCACATCCAACCACCGATAAACCCAGCCGGAATAATAGTGACCACAACGGCAACTACCAGCCCTAACACGGTTGACCGCCGCCGTTGATACCGATCGGCACTATGCTTCTTATCCGCCTCAGGATCGTAGCCGCCCCGACCACGCCGGGATTTGGCGAACTCGATTTCTTCCGGGGTAAGTTCATCGCTGTCGCTGATATTATCGTCGATATCTGCCGCAGTACGCTTTGCGACGCTCCGTTTTGCGGCAGATTTCTTCTCTTTTTTCTCCTTCTTGGTGGGCACATCCGGTACCACAGACAGGTTTGCGCCCCGGGCCCCGGTGGGATACAGGAGGTCTTCCGGGTCAAGGTAGGAATCGTCAATCTCATAGGGACTGTCGGGATCGACCGGCTTCGACCCCACCTTCGCACTGGTGTTCGCGGCATGCACTGAGGCAACCGGGACCGATACGGCAGGTGCAGAAACCGCAGCGGCGGCCCGCATGGTTTCCGTGGTGGCATCAGCATTCGCGTCGGATTCGGCCTTGGCCTTCGCAGCCTTCGCCTGGGCATCGGCACCGGCCGCTGCCTTGCTTCGTGCTGCGGCTTTGGCCCGGGCAGCGGCCACTTTATCGTGATCGCTCTTGGCTTGGTCGGCCACGGTGTGATCGCTCTTGGCCGGGGTGGTTGCGGCGCGGGCAGCTTGAGCAGTACCAGATGCCTCAGAGGTGGTCGACGTGCGTGACGCAGCTGCGCCCGACTTCGACTTCGGTTGAGCCTGGGCTGGGCCTTGAGCTTGCGCAACAGCCTTCGAACCCTTGGTCGAATCCTTGGCGGCGGGTTGACGGTTCGGCGCAGCCATGGCCACGGTATCGTTGGCGGCCTTCGGCTTGTCGGAAATCAGCGGGCTGGTGATCTTCTTGAACGGCACGGTTGGGGTGTCCTCCACCCCAAACTCCGGTTGGTCGGCAATCAACTTCCGCTGCTGGGCATCAGCGGCAGCCACCTTAGGGCGCAACGCAGGCGGCCGTTGTGGCTTCCGGCCCCCCTCATGAATGACCCGGGTATCGTCAAAACCCTCCCCCACCTTGCTTATTGGCTTATGTTTGCGCAGCAAAAATGGCATGAGCACAAACAGCCACAACACAACGATCAAAATCCCTACAATGGTGGTGGTCACTACTCACCCTTCCTACCCTATGTGCCTTCCAAGAGTATCGACGTTGCTGAATTATTGGAATGAGGCACGCCGACAATCAATTGTTAAGCATACCGTGCTTGGTTGGTCTTAATCAGTCGGGTGACGCAACTATCCACATAGTCGTCAATTGTGATAGCCATCAGGTAGTGATCCCGCCATTGACCGAAAATGTGCAGGTTCTTGTGCAAATATCCCTCTTCTCGAAAGCCAGTTTTTTCCAAAACCCGGCGCGATGCGAGGTTCTCAGGCAGGTAGGTTGCGGTCACCCTGTGTACCCCCACTCGGTCAAACGCATGATCGACTCCGAGTGCGCATGCGGCGGTGGCGATTCCCCGCCCAGTCAGGTGAGAGGACACCCAATATCCCACCCAGCAATCTGAGGCGCTACCACGTTGAATGCTGCCGAGGGTGACTTGGCCGCAGAATTTCCCATCAACGTCGATGGCGAATGGTATGAGTACTCCATCGTCGGCCGCGTGGCGGACGCTGTTGTAGAATTCACGCCACCGTGCCGAGGAGTGGGCCTCGGTCCACGAGGTGTGGATTGTGGGTTCGACTCGGGCCAAAATATCGGCGTCTGCCAGGCGTAATGCTGACCATGGTTCGCCGTCGGATTTCGTAAGGGGGCGTAGTTGCACGGCGTGCTCCCCCACTATGAGGGGGGTTGTATATTCCATCCACCCCGGATGGGTGGGGTTGCGCGGCCCGGTGGCGGGCCGGGGTTGTCGGAAAAGATGTCGCATCAACGTCCCGATTGGTTCCTTAGCAATGATTAGTTTCCGGTTTGGCTCAAGAAGATCACTTCCACGATGTCTCCTGGTCGCACGTCGGTGACTTCTTCTGGGATGCGAATCATTGCATTAGCGTCGGACAGTCCGGCGAGTAGGTGGGCGGGGGCGCCGTTGGCGCCGCCGAGGCCTTCGACTAGGTAGTCCTGGGTGTGGGCGTCGCGCATGAGGCGGGCTCGAACGTAGCCACGCCGGCCGGCTTTGGATCCGACGTGGTTGAGGGCTCGGGCTCGGACAGCTCGACGTTGGAAGGTACGTTTACCGAGGCAGATCCGTACGACGGGCCGGATGAAGATTTCGAATATGACGAGTGCTGAGACTGGGTTGGAGGGGAGGAGGAATACTGGGATTTTTTTGTCGCCGAGCAGGCCGAATCCTTGGACGGATCCGGGGTGCATGGCTACCCGGGTGGTGTCGAGTTCGCCAAGATCGGCGAGGATTTCCCGGATGGTGGTGGATCCTGAGCCGCCTACTGCGCCGGAGATGACGATGAGTTCGCTGCGCAGCATTTGGGCTTCGATGATTTCTTTGAGGCGGCGGGGTTCACCGGCGGCGATGCCTACCCTGTGGACGTCTGCGCCGGCGGCCCGGCCGGCGGCGGCGAGGGAGTAGGAGTTGACGTCGAGGATTTGGCCGAGTGAGGGTTCCCGGTCGATGTCGACGAGTTCGTGGCCGATGGACATGATGGACATGCGGGGCCGGGGGTGGACGAGGACTTTGGAGCGGCCGACTGCTGCGAGTAGGCCAATGTGGGCGGGGCTGAGTATGGCGCCTTGGGAGACTGCGACGTCGCCGGGGCGTATGTCATCGCCTTGTTTGCGGACAAATTCACCGCTGCGCACGGGTTTGAGTGCGGTCATGCGTTTGCGGCCGCGGTCGGTCCAGGCGAGGGGGATGACGGCGTCGGAGAGGGTGGGTAGGGGGGCGCCGGTGTGGACGCGGACCGCTTGTTTGGGTTGGAGTCGGAGGGGCCGGCCGGAGCCGGCGGCGACTTCGCCGACGACGGGGAGGGAGATTTCGGTTGTGGGGGTTATATCGGCGGTGGGGTCTTGCCCGAGGCCGCGTTCGCCACCGACGTCGACTGCGCGGACTGCGTAGCCGTCGATGGCGGCTTGGTCAAAGCCCGGTAAGGGGCGTTGAGCTTGTACTTCTTCCGCGCACATGAGTCCTAGTGATTCGGCAATGGCGATGCGTACCGGTTCAGGTGCCACTGCTTGTTGGGTCACTAGGGTCAGTTGCTCTTCTACTGAGCGCACCGTTAATGTCCTCCCTGACCAGTGTGAAAAAGCGACATGAAATTTTTCGTGTGTTTGTGAATGTAGTTATTGTGGACTCGTTTCCACCCTATTAGTGTACGGCAGTTTGTGGGAGGTCATGCCCCGTGTTCGTCAAGAATTTCGCGTAGCACCTTTTTGAGGTGCGGCCCGTACACTGGGTCGGCTAGCCCAAAATCTACCACTGCTGGGATGTATCCGCCGGGATTGCCGAGATCGTGGCGTTTCCCGTCGTGGACGAGGATGTGGACGGGGTGTCCTTCGTCGATGAGGAGCGCGATAGCGTCGGTGAGTTGGAGTTCACCGCCGGCGCCTGGGGTGATGCGGCGGAGGGCGTCGAAGATGGCCCGGTCGAGGAGGTAGCGGCCAGTGGCAACAAAGTTGGAGGGGGCATCGTCGACTGCGGGTTTTTCGACCATGCCCCGGACTTTTTTGACCACATAGTCGCCGTGGTAGTCGGTGGCGTCTTCAATGTCGAAGACGCCGTAGTTGTAGACGTCTTCGTGGGGTACTTCGAAGGCGCAGAGCACGGATCCGCCTAGTTGTGCGCGGACTTCCATCATTTTGATGACAACACCCATGGGCAGCACCAGGTCGTCGGGGAGCATGACCGCTACGACGTTTTCGTCGTCGTCAAGTACTTGTTCGGCGAGTCCTACCGCATGCCCGAGGCCTAGTGGTTCGACTTGTTCCACGGCGATGGGGGTGGGTAGGTTGTTGGTGTTTCGTACTTTTTCCAGCTGGTGGGTTTTACCACGGGCTTCGAGCATGGTTTCTAGCGCGGGATATCTATCGAAGTAAGCGAGTACTTCGCGTTTTTTGGGGGCAGTGATGATTGCGAGTTTGTCGGCGCCAAGTTGTGCGGCTTCTTGTGCTATGAGTTCGATGCCGGGGGTATCAACAACGGGGAGGAGTTCTTTGGGGATGGTTTTTGTCGCTGGCAGGAATCGTGTACCCATGCCTGCGGCGGGAACGATCACGGTCTTGACGGACAGCGATGCATGTGTCTTGGCGCTTGTCATGCAGTTCAGTGTACTTTTTTTAAGGTTAAATATCAGAATTTTTTCTAAAATAATAAGTATGGCTACTCCCCCGGTTTCTGGTTTTCCCCAGCACACACCAGCAAATGGACATCATCATGCATCGAATGATGTCCCCCATGGGTCAGCTTGTTCGCCCCTGGATCCGGTTTCGGATGAGTCGCCGGTGGCTCGGACTGCGATGGCGCAGGCGAAGGCGCGGGTGCGGGCGCAGGTGCGGGCGGCGCGAACGGCGTTGTCGCCCGAGGTGCGGGCGGAGAAGGATGCTGCGGTGGTGGCAGCGATAACGACGCTGGTGCAAGATCGGGGCTGGTCACGGGTGGCCGCGTATGCACCCATGCCGCAGGAGCCTGGGGGGTCGTTATTGGTTCCGGCATTGGCTGGCTTGACGACGGAACTGTGGTTGCCCGCCTGTCGCCCAGGTCGGATGCTGCGGTGGGGTCGGTATGCTGGGCCCGAGTCGGTGTGTGCGGGTATGTGGGGGATTCTGGAGCCGAGGGATACCCCGCGAGATAGTGGCCTGTTAGGCTCGCTCGATGGGGTGTTTGTGCCGGCTATTGCCGTGGATAACCAGGGGTTTCGCCTGGGGCAGGGGGCGGGTTTTTATGATCGTGCCTTGGCTGGGTGTGCCGCACCAACGGTTGCGGTGGTGTATGCGTCGGAGATCATGCCGGTGCCACACGAACCGCATGATGTGATGCTGGACATAATTGTGTCAGATGGTTGACCAAAAATTTAGGGTGGGACAGTCCTATAGTTCATGTTCGCTTCGCTTTCTCACCCTGGTTTTCATCGGTCCGCCCTGCTGCGCAAGCTTGTGGCGACAACACTCATGGTGACGGCTGTTGGTATCACCGTCGCCGACCGGCTGCATCAGCATATTTCGGTTGTGGTATATTCCCGGGATGTTGCTGCCGGTAGTCGCATCACTGCCACGGATGTGACGGTCGTCCAGGTTTCCGAATCGGTGCTACCGCAGGATCGGCTGGCTACCACCGATGCTGCGGTGGGAAATATTGTGGTGACATCCAGGTCGCGTGGTTCCATGGTTTCTGCGGCCGATTTTGTGGATTCGGCCCTTGTTTCGCAAACTATGACAAATACCACATCGAGTGATGTGGGTCCCCAAAACCACATGGTTCCGATCACACTCGCCGACCCAACCTTGGCAAGTTTGCTTCGTCCGGGAGACACGATTACTATTATCACGGCCACCGATGACAGCAGTGCGCCTCGGATAATTGCTGCTGGTGGCAAGGTCATTTTCGCCACCACGAAGGCGACGGATTTTCCGGGCGCCACCCCAGGCACGGTCTTGGTGTCGTTGGTGGCAGACAGTGCCGCGGCGG
>CAJZGD010000053.1 GCA_915275065.1 uncultured Corynebacterium sp.
TCCCGACAAGGACATCTACCTGTACATCAACAGCCCCGGGGGCTCGGTGACCGCCGGCATGGCCATTTACGACACCATGACCTACTCGCCCTGCGACATTGCCACCTATGCCATGGGCTTGGCGGCATCCATGGGCCAATTCCTCCTCACCGGCGGCACCAAAGGCAAGCGCTATGCCCTGCCGCACGCCCGCATCATGATGCACCAACCCTCCGCAGGCGTGGGCGGTACCGCAGCCGACATCGCCATCCAGGCCGAACAATTCGCCCAAACCAAACGGGAAATGGCGGAACTCATCGCAGAACACTCCGGTCAAACCTTCGAACAAATCACCAAAGACTCCGACCGGGACCGGTGGTTCACCGCCCAACAAGCCCTCGAATACGGCCTCGTCGACCACGTTGTTACCGCAGCCCAAGGCCCCATCGCTAACTAATAGAGGAATATTAACTACCATGACCAACGGAATGTCCAACGAAATGCACTTACCCACCGCACGCTATGTGCTCCCCTCCTTTATCGAGCAGTCCGCCTACGGCACCAAAGAAACCAACCCCTACGCCAAACTCTTCGAAGAACGTATTATCTTCCTCGGGACCCAAGTCGACGACACCTCCGCCAACGACATCATGGCCCAACTCCTCGTCCTCGAAGGCCTCGACCCCGACCGGGACATCACCATGTACATTAATTCCCCCGGCGGTTCTTTCACCTCACTCATGGCCATCTATGACACCATGCAGTATGTTCGCCCCGACGTGCGCACCGTATGCCTAGGTCAGGCCGCCTCCGCAGCTGCTGTCCTCCTGGCCGCAGGGGCCCCCGGCAAACGCGCTGCCCTGCCGAACGCCCGCGTGCTCATCCACCAGCCCGCCACCGAAGGGGCTCGGGGTCAAGTGTCCGACCTGGAAATTCAGGCCGCCGAAATCCAACGCATGCGCACCCTTATGGAGGAGACCCTCGCCCGGCACACTGGACGCAGTGCCGAACAAATTAGCGAAGACACAGACCGGGATAAAATCCTCACTGCCCAAGAAGCATTGGAATATGGAATAATCGACCAAGTTTTTGATTATCGAAAACTCAACGCATAATCCAAATACATTAAACACTCGCCACATCACCTCATCCGCCTAAAAACCGCGGGTGAGGTGATAGTGTTGGGAGGGTAATTCAACGCAGCTCGCAGCGGCTAACTGATCAACGACTAACGACCAACGATTCACCATAGGCGCCAACAACCAAGAGCTTAAAAGAACAGAAAGAGGCTTTGACCTTTCATGGCACGTGCTCACGAAACCACTGATCTACTTACATGTTCATTCTGCGGGAAAAGTCAGAAACAAGTGAAGAAGCTCATCGCCGGCGGCGGTGTGTTCATCTGCGACGAATGCATTGAACTGTGCAATGAAATCATCGAAGAAGAACTCGCTAAATCCTCCAAACCCCAAGAAGACCAAACCACCGGGCTGCCCCGCCCCTCGGAAATCGCGGCCTTCCTGGACAAATACGTTGTCGGGCAAGACGAAGCCAAGCGCATCCTCGCCGTGGCGGTCTACAACCACTACAAGCGGGTCCGCGCCGAAGACGCCCGCACCCTAGGTGGGCGCAAATACCGCGACGACGACACCGAACTGCAGAAATCCAACATTCTCATGCTTGGTCCCACCGGTTCCGGGAAAACCTACCTCGCCCAAACACTCGCCCGACTCCTCGACGTCCCCTTCGCCATTGCCGACGCCACCAGCCTCACCGAGGCCGGCTACGTTGGCGAAGACGTAGAAAACATCCTCCTCAAACTGCTGCAGGCCGCCGACTTTGACGTGCAGCGCGCCCAACGAGGCATTATCTACGTCGACGAGGTGGATAAAATCTCCCGCAAATCCGACAACCCCTCCATCACCCGGGACGTGTCCGGGGAAGGCGTGCAGCAGGCCCTGCTGAAAATCCTGGAAGGCACCGTCGCATCCATCCCGCCGCAGGGCGGCCGGAAACACCCCAATCAGGACTTCATCCAACTCGACACCTCAAACATTCTCTTTATCGTCGCCGGAGCATTCGCCGGCCTGGAGAAAGTGATCGAGGCGCGCCGGGGCAAGAAAGCACTAGGTTTTGGCGCAGAAATACCTTCGAAGGCCGACCAGAATGACATGGAGATTTTCAAGTACGTGTCCCCGGAAGATTTAGTGAAATTCGGAATGATCCCCGAATTCATCGGTAGGCTGCCGATCGTGGCAACTGTTGGGAACCTGGACCAGAAATCCCTGGTGAAAGTCCTCACCGAGCCGAAGAACTCCCTGGTGAAGCAGTATCAGCGACTGTTCGACATGGATCGGGTCGAGTTATTATTCGAAGACGATGCGTTGGAAGTGATTGCGGACAAGGCCTTAGATCGCGGCACTGGGGCGCGCGGCCTGCGGGCCATTATGGAAGAGATATTGCTTCCGATCATGTTCGAAGTGCCGGACCGGAAAAACGTGGAGCAAGTCATCATTACCGCGGCGGCGGCGCAGGGAACAGAAGAACCCATTATTGTCGAACATGCTGGCGAACAGTCGGCTTGAGGGGAGTTGTAATTATCGGGGGTAATTCCCCCCGTGATTGTGATACCAGAACACCGATAGGTTGGCGTCGCTAAGTGTCGGAAACCGGGCGGATAATTCGAAAATCTTCATCCCCTTGAGCGCACAAACGCTTGAGGGGATGAGCTGATTAGAGGAATAAATTGGGGGAGATATCGTAGGCGGAATCTGCGGATACTTCCTCTAATTCCCCGGTTTCAATCATGGATACGTACGAAATCTGGTCGCGGGAACGAATATGCGATGTCAAAAACGCCAACACCGTATCCACCGCTAAATGCGCCATACCCGTGGTATTTGCGTCATCCATCATGTCAATGTTGTACAGATTAATGGTGGTATTTCGCACGGTCACCCGGAACATGGCAATGGAGGCGATGAGGGTGAAAATGTCCTGGGCGGAAATACCCGGCCGGAATGCCCCCATATCTTGCCCCTGCATGAGCAGCTTATCGAGTTGTAATGTGATGCTTGACTGGTCGGCAAGCGGCTGCCCCTCCAGCAAACTGGCGTGGTTCATGAGGTTCTCCACCAGCAGCAACCGCACTGCCTCGGGGTGGTTGGCGTACCGGTAGTACACAGCCTCAACGATTTTTTGCACCCCATCGACGGGAACCCCGGAATCTAATTCCATCTCGGTAATGGTGGGGCGTAATTGCTTAATGGCCAGCACCAGGCACCGCTGGTACAGTCCCTTTTTGTCGCCGAAATGATAGTGAATCATCCGCTTTGACATGCCAGATTCCTTGGCGATTGCCTCCAACCTGGTGTCATTAAAGCCTAATTCGGCGAATTTTTTTAGCGCTACCTCAAGCACCGTTTCTGGCGTTGATTCAATGGTATTGCTCATCTTTGTGCTCGTATGAACCTCCATTCCTAATACATGGGGGTGGCTGTCTGTCATGATGAAATCTCCTCAGAAATGGTAGATCTTTGGAAAAGGCGTGAAAAAGATGCGCGATTTCTTGTGCACCCCTTATTGCCAAAGATAGTCTAATCTTTGTAGCTGGTCCGCTCCCGGCCCGGTGATCACGCAATTCGCACTCACATTTCAACCCGAATGGGGGTAATTTTGGCCTCGGTTGTGGGAATCTTATGGATTCTCGGTTATTGAAATGTGGTTTTGTCGGTCGCAGACGTCGCTCAGGTGGTTAAACATTTGTTCTAAGCGTGACCCAGTATAGCTTCGAAATATGGCAAGAACCACAAAACGGGGGCAACGTGAATCGCTATGCGAGATGTGACAAACGTGGCACACAGTAACTCACCATTGGGCACATAATTTCGATAGGCTAAGAGGTGATACGAAAACGCTTGGTATCGGGTTGCGTGCTACTCCTGGTAACCAGCGTTTAATTGTGAACCTGTTAAGTTTCCAAGGAGATTTCATGACCCAGACCGTCAAGAAGATTGCCGTGACCGGCGCAGCTGGCCAGATCGCCTACTCCCTGCTGTGGCGCATTGCCAACGGCGATGTGTACGGCAAAGACACACCCATCGAACTGCAACTGCTGGAAATCCCGGTGGCGCTCGGCGGCGCCGAGGGTGTGGCCATGGAGCTGAATGACTCCGCATTCCCGCTGCTCAAAAACATTGTGGTCACCGACAAACTGGAGGAGGCCTTCGACGGCACCAACGCCGCATTCCTGGTGGGCGCCATGCCGCGCGGTAAGGGCCAAGAGCGCTCCGACCTGCTCGCCGCCAACGGTAAAATCTTCGGACCCCAGGGCAAGGCCATCAACGACCATGCCGCCGACGACATTCGGGTGCTGGTCGTGGGCAACCCGGCCAACACCAATGCCCTGATCGCCATGCACGCCGCCAAGGATGTGCCTAACGATCGGTTCAACGCCATGATGCGGCTCGACCACAACCGGGCCCTGTCCCAGTTGGGGGAGAAGCTGGGCCGTGACAAGAACGACATCAACGACCTGGTGGTGTGGGGCAACCACTCCGCCACCCAATTCCCGGACCTCACCTACGCCACCATCGGTTCCGATTCGGTCATGGACCTCATCGACCACCACTGGTATGTGGATGAGTTCATTCCGCGGGTGGCCAAGCGCGGTGCGGAAATCATCGAGGTGCGTGGTAAGTCCTCCGCAGCCTCCGCCGCATCGTCCGCCGTCGACCACATGCACGACTGGATCAACGGCACCGAGCGCTGGTCCACCGCCGCAATCCCGTCCGATGGTTCCTACGGTGTGCCGGAAGGCCTGCTGTTTGGCTTCCCGACCGTTGCCCGTGGTGGCGAATGGCAGATCGTTGACGGGCTAGAGCTCAACGACTTCCAGAAGAAGCGCATCGCCGCCAACGTGGCAGAGTTGGCGGACGAAAAAGCCGCCGTCGCTGATTTGCTCTAACCTTGTTAGGCTTTACGACGCCGGCCGGGCGTCGTAAAGCAAGAACTATAGTCTGCGCGGACCAGTGCCTTAAGATGTAGACCATGGCTGAAAATAACCGCGCAGACAAACTACCCAAATCGTGGGATCCCGCAACCGTCGAAAGTGCCCTCTACCAGGAATGGGTGGACCGAGGCTACTTTACCGCCGACGTGAATTCCCCCAAACCGGCGTTTAGTATTGTCCTGCCGCCGCCCAACGTTACCGGCCAATTACACATGGGGCACGCCCTCGACCACACCCTCATGGATGCCATAGCCCGCCGCAAACGCATGCAAGGCTATGAAGTGTTATGGCTCCCCGGCATGGATCACGCCGGCATCGCCACCCAATCCAAGGTGGAGGCCCGGCTGAAAGAAACCGAAGGAAAAACCCGCTGGGACTACAGCCGGGAAGAATTCATTGCCAAGGTATGGGAATGGAAGCGCGAATTTGGCGGCACCATCGGCGAGCAAATGCGCGCCATCGGCGACTCCGTCGACTGGTCCCGGGAACGCTTCACCCTCGACGAGGGCCTATCCCGGGCAGTCCAGACCATTTTTAAGCAACTCTACGATCGGGGGCTTATCTATCGGGCGCACCGCCTTATTAACTGGTCGCCGGTGCTCGAAACCGCAGTCTCCGACATTGAGGTGGTGTACAAAGACGTCGATGGGGAACTGGTCTCCATTCGCTACGGCTCGTTAGACGATGATCAACCCCATGTCGTGGTCGCCACCACCCGAGTGGAAACCATGCTTGGCGACGTGGCCGTGGCCGTCCACCCCGAAGATGAGCGGTACCGTGACCTGGTGGGTACCCGCCTGCCGCACCCCTTCATTCCCGACCGCAGCATGATCGTGGTCGCTGACGACTATGTGGACCCCGAATTCGGCACCGGCGCCGTGAAAATCACCCCGGCCCACGACCCCAACGACTATGCCCTGGGGCTGCGCCACAACCTGGACATGCCCACCATCATGGATGCCACCGGGCACATCGCCGGTACCGGCACCATGTTCGACGGCATGGACCGGTTCGAAGCCCGGGTAAAAGTCCGGGAAGAACTCGCCAAGCAGGGCCGCATCGTTGCCGAAAAACGCCCCTACCAGCACTCCGTTGGGCACTCCGAACGTTCCGGGGAACCCATCGAACCCCGGCTCTCGCTGCAATGGTTCGTCAAAGTCGACGAACTGGCACGCATGGCCGGCGACGCCATCCGGGAAGGCGACACCACAATACATCCCACATCGGCCGAACCCCGCTACTTCGACTGGGTAGACGACATGCACGACTGGACCATTTCCCGGCAACTCTGGTGGGGTCACCGCATCCCCATCTGGTACGGGCCCGATGGGGAAGTAGTGTGCCTCGGCCCCGACGACGAGATTCCCGAGGGCTACACCCAAGACCCGGACGTGCTCGACACCTGGTTCTCCTCCGCCCTCTGGCCGTTCTCCACCATGGGTTGGCCCGAGAAAACCCCCGAGTTGGAGAAATTCTACCCAACATCCGTGCTGGTCACCGCCTACGACATCTTGTTCTTCTGGGTGGCCCGCATGATGATGTTCGGCACCTTTGCTGGCCTCACCACCCCTGAAATCCTCGGGTCCGGCCGGGACGGGCGGCCCCAAATCCCATTCACCGACCTATTCCTCCACGGCCTGGTGCGCGACGAACACGGCCGGAAGATGAGCAAGTCATTGGGCAACGGCATCGACCCCATGGACTGGGTGGCCGAATACGGTGCCGACGCGCTCCGCTTCACCCTGGCCCGCGGCTCCAACCCGGGCGTGGACCTGCCGCTCGGCGCCGACGCCGCCCAAAGCTCCCGGAACTTCGCCACCAAGCTCTTTAATGCCACCCGGTTTGCCCTCATGAACGGCGCCCACGTTGCCGGTATCCCAGACGCCGCCGATCTTACCGACGCCGACAAGTGGATCCTCGGCCGCTTGGAACAAGTGCGTGTCGCCGTCGACGACTACCTGGACCGCTACCAGTTTGCCAAGGCCAACGAGGCCCTGTACCAGTTCACCTGGAACGAGTTCTGCGACTGGTATCTGGAGATAGCGAAAGTCCAGCCGGGGGAGGTCACCCAGCGGGTCTTGGGCTATGTGCTCGACACCCTCCTGCGGCTCCTGCACCCCACCATGCCGTTCGTCACCGAAACCCTGTGGCGGGCCCTCACCGACCAGGAATCCCTCAATGTGGCAGCCTGGCCCACCCCCTCCGGCATTGCCCTGGACGATACTGCCGCCCGGCGCGTCGCCGACGTGGAAAAGCTGGTTACCGAGATCCGGCGGTTCCGGTCCGACCAGGGGGTGAAGCCCTCCCAGAAGGTGCCGGCCCAACTGGATTTCGCCGCCGTGGACCTGGACGGTCAGGAGCATGTGGTTCGGTCCCTCGCCCGGGTTACCGCGCCCGAGGCGGGTTTCGCTACGACCGCCGCCATTGAGGTGCGGCTTTCGGTGGGCACCGTGGTGGTGGCGTTGGACACGTCGGGCACCGTCGATAAGGCTGCGGAGCGGAAACGGTTGGAGAAGGATTTGGCTGCGCAGCAGAAAGAACTGGATTCCACCAGCAAGAAGCTGGCCAATGAGGCGTTTCTTGCCAAGGCCCCGGCCGCGGTGGTTGCGAAGATTACGGAGCGGCAGCGGATTGCCACGGAGGAAGTGGCGCGCATTAGCGCCCGGTTGCGAGAGCTTGAGGGCTAAACCATGGTGGAGTTTAACGATGAGGGTTTGAGCCTGCCTATTGATATGGGTGATGGTGCCGCGGCGGCGGATGCCGACAAGCCGGTGGTGCGGGAGGTGACCGCGGCGGACATGGCCGCGTTGGCCGAGGTGGAGGCCGAGTTGGATCAGCGGTGGAACGAAACCACGATTGATCCCACCTTGAGCCGCATGGAGTTGCTCATGGATTTGTTGGGCAACCCGGAGCGGTCGTTTGCCACGATCCATGTGGCCGGGACGAATGGGAAAACCTCCACGGTGCGGATGATTGAGTCGCTGATGCGGGCGTTTCATCGTCGCACCGGGCGGACCACGAGCCCGCATTTGCAATTGGTGACGGAGCGGATCGCTATTGATGGTCAGCCGCTGCATCCGCAGGATTATGTGCGGATTTGGCGGGAGATTCAGCCGTATGTGGAGATGGCCGATGCGGAGAGCGCGAAGCAGGGTGGGCCGCGGCTGTCGAAGTTTGAGGTGCTGACCGCCATGGCCTATGCGGCTTTCGCGGATGCGCCGGTGGATGTTGCCGTCGTCGAGGTGGGGTTGGGGGGCCGGTGGGATGCCACGAATGTGATTAATGCTGATGTGGCGGTGATTACCCCTATTGGTTTGGACCACATGGATTATTTGGGGGATACCATTGCGGAGATTGCTGCGGAGAAGGCGGGCATTATTAAGCAGCGGTGGGATCTTGATGACCTGTTGACGCCGCCCGATAATGTGGCGGTGATTGGGGAGCAGGATCCGGCGGCGCTCACGGTGGTGTTAGAGCGTGCGGTGGCGACGGATGCGGCGGTGGCCAGGTACGGCATGGAGTTTGGGGTGGTGGAGTCGAGCATTGCGGTGGGGGGTCAGCAGGTGACTCTTCGGGGGCTTGGTGGCGAGTATCCCGATATTTTCCTGCCGCTTTCGGGGGCGCATCAGGCCCATAATGCGGCGGTGGCGTTGGCCGCGGTTGAGGCGTTTTTTGGGGCGGGTGCTGGTCGGAGCCTGGATCTTGATGTGGTTCGGGAGGGGTTTGCCGCGGTGGAGTCGCCGGGGCGGTTGGAGCGGGTTCGGTCCGCCCCAACGGTGTTTCTTGATGCGGCCCATAATCCGCATGGGGTGCGCGCCCTGGCCCTGGCTCTCGAACGTGATTTCGATTTCACTCGGCTGGTGGGGGTGGTGTCGGTGTTGGGGGATAAGGATGTTCGCGGGATTCTTCGGGAGTTGGAGCCGTGCCTGCACGAGTTGGTGGTGACCCAGAACACGAGCCCTCGGGTGTTGCCGGCCGAAGAGTTGGCCGATATAGCCCGGGAGATTTTTGGCGAGGAGCGGGTTCATGTGGCCCAGGATTTGCCGGGTGCGGTGGAGTTGGCCGTGGAGTTAGCGGAGGACACTGAGGTGCAGTCGGGTGCCGGGGTGATTATTACCGGTTCCGTGGTGACGGCGGGGGAGGCCCGAACATTATTTGGAAAGGAGCCCGCATGAGTGGGTCACATGGCGACGATTCGGTAGGTGCAGCCGGTGCGGCCGGCTCGGCGGATGCTGCGGTGGAGTATGGCCCGTTGGGGCCGGGTCACGCCCCCGTGAAGGACCCGCTGAAGGGGCTGCGGGGAGTGATGGCCGGTGCCATGGGCATGGAGGCCACGACGTTTTATTTGGCGCTCACGGTGATTCTGCGGGTTGATGGTGGCGCCTATTGGACCACTGTGAATTGGGTGTCGATCACAGTGTTGGCCACCTTGATGCTGGTGATGAGTTTTTTCCAGGGCAAGTCGTGGGCGGTGCCGGTGAATATTGGGTTGCAGGTTGTGGCCTTATTCGGGTTTATTATCCATCCCGCTGTTGGGGTGGTTGCAGTGCTGTTTGCCGTGGTCTGGTGGTACATTTTGTACCTGCGGCGGAATCTGCTGGAGCGGATGAAACGGGGATTGTTGACGACCCAGCACACCTAGTTGCCGGTTGCCGTTCGCCGTTGTTTGCGCTGGTCGCCGGCTCGTTGGTGGGGGTGATGGTGACGTTGGTGCTGGTGCGGCGGCGGGTGCGGTAGCCCATGACTCCAATGCTCACCAGGCTGATGAGGGCGATGAGGAGCAGCGGGCTGGCCATGGCGAGGGCGAGGGGGCGGACGAAGGCCCGGCCGGTGTGGGACACGATCGTCATAAAGGTGGGGATGCGCCACCAGTCGGTGAAATAATCCCCCACGAACCAGATGATGGTGAAGGCCATGGCCCAGAATATGCTGAATGGCGCCCAGATGCGGCGGCGCACCGGTCCGGTTTTGGGGAAGGCGAGCAGCACCATGCCCAGGAGCGCGAGCGTGGGCACGACCGCAACCCCCATGGGCGGCAGCACGAGGGTGAACCCCAGGTCGGCGCCGAGCAGTGCCCGCACCCTAATGTGTGCGAGCGCCACCAGGTAGTATCCGATGACTGCGGTGCTGATCCACGCAAGCATCATGGTGTGCCGGCGGCTGCGTGTTGGTCGAGGGTAACTGGTGCTTGTCGACGCCGCGCCGGGTGTTGGGCTTTTCGACGCCCGTCGGGCGCGGATACCCAGCACAAGAATATAGGCGTAGGCTATTAATGCTAGTGTTCCGACGATGGTTGCGCACCACACCCATGCGTGGGGGACACCCAGGTTCATAAGCCATCCTACCAGGGGAAAGTACTGGTTTTGGCCATCAATCGTGTCGGTGGGAAGCAAAGTCTCTAACAGGATCATGGCCCAGAAAATCCCGAACGGGGTTCGCAGTTCCGACCATAAATGCCGGTAGCCGGGTGGGAAAATCCACAGGATCATACCGCTGGCAATGAGGGCCGGAATGTAGAGGGTGGATTGGTAAACCAGACCATAGAAAACCCAACCATACAGGCCAAAAATGGGGCGAAAGAGCAGACCAATATTGGGCACGAGAATAGCGGCCAAGAGCCACCAAAGCATCATGTAGTGGCGGGTGCTGCGGAGCCGACGGGCAGAGTAGTCATGAATGTGAGCGGCAGGTTGGGTGCTCATGGTGACAGGATAAGCACCCGCAGACGTTTATGTGAAAAAAGTTATGAATTGGTTATAGTTCAGGGGTAACGGCGGGAGATTTACGATAAACTTTTTCCCTATGACTGAACGTACCCTTATTCTGATCAAACCCGACGGTGTGAAGAACGGTCATGTGGGTGAGATCATTGCCCGCATCGAGCGCAAAGGCCTGAAATTTGTGGCCATGGACCTGCGGGTAGCCGACCGGGCTACCGCGGAAAAACACTATGCGGAACACGTCGATAAGCCATTTTTTGGCGAGCTTGTCGACTTCATTACATCTGCCCCGCTCGTTGCTGGTGTTATTGAAGGGCCGCGTGCCATTGATGCGTGGCGGCAGCTCGCCGGCGGCACCGACCCCGTGGGCAAGGCCACCCCCGGCACCATCCGCGGCGACTTTGCCCTCAATGTTGCCGAAAACGTGGTACACGGCTCGGATTCACCGGAATCTGCTGCTCGGGAAATCGCCATCTGGTTCCCCAACCTATAACCCCGCCCCAAACCATGGTCCCGACCCTCATGGTGGTCGGGACTTTCTCGTGACAAATCACATAGTGACCGGGGTAGGCACACCATAACCTGGACATTATGCGGGATTTCAATAAAACCACCATGGCGTTCACCGTGGTGTGGGTGATGTGGGGCATCATCAGCGTGAGCTACACCGGCTCCACCCGGGGTGTTTTCCTCCCCAGCATTGTTGCGTGGCTGGCGTTCTGCGGCACCCACTGGGCGGTTTTTCTCCTGGTGAAAAACCTCACCCCCTGGGTTGTGGCCCTTGTCATTGCCATCCAGCTTATTTTTGCCAGTGCCCTATGGCTGCTCATGCCTGGGCCGGTACTTCTGTTCATCGCCCCCTACCTCATCAACATGCTGGTTTTTACCCTACCCGGGCTGAAAGCCGACCTGATAAGCGGCATTATTATTCTTTTTATTGCCAGCGGTATTAGCTTCATTGGTGACAAACCACCCATACGCATCATCAGTGTGCTTGTCGTCCTCACCGGCTATATCTTGGTCAGTAGGGTCACCGTGGAACTCAATGAAGAAAACGGCAAAGCCTTAAGCAAGGCCCACCAAGAGGCCGATCGGGAACGCATTGCCCGCGACATCCACGACCTGTTAGGCCAATCCCTGACCGTGGTGGCGCTCAAAGCCCAAATCATTGAGCGGCTTTCCGCCGACCCGCATAATAAACAACAAGCGGCAGAAATCACCGCCATATCCCGGCAGGCTATCGGCGAACTCCGCTACACGGTTGCGCAACTCCGCTGCCACACCATGGACGAAGAACTCGAAGCCGCCACCCAAGCCCTCGAAGCCGCCG
>CAJZGD010000054.1 GCA_915275065.1 uncultured Corynebacterium sp.
CCACCGGGAGGGGTGCTGGTGGCGGCCCCGAAACACATCGGTGCCCTTGAGCAGGGGATATACGTATTCGGACTCCAAATTCTCCGGGAACGACGTGAATTCGAACACCCGGGCGGCATCATGCTTCAGGCCGGACCGCCACGTATAGGGACTGGGGCCATCAGCGGCGCGAACCAGCTGGTAGGCATCAAGATCCGACACGAGCGTGGTCCCGACAACACCCCAACGGCGGGCAATCTTGCCGGCGCCTTCGAATAGGTTTTCGCGCACATCAATGGCGTAGTTTCCCTGGGGGAGCGCCGGGTCGATGGCGAGCGTGAACCAGCAGGCATCGACCTCCGCGTTGAACCAGCGGCGGGCGTTGATGGGGTAGAGGGCGGCCGTGGCCACCTGGATGCGGGCCCGGGCGCACTCCATAAGAACATTGCGCGCAACATGAGTCTTGCAGAGCATGCCCAGGCGCAGTGGTTGGTCTCGCAGCTCCGTGAGGGTCTTGAGGATAATGTATTCGCACACGTCAAAGTTGGAACTTCCCAGCAGGGCGGCAATGCCCGGCATTCCCTTATAGTTTTTCTTCGGGGGAATATTATTCGAGCCCATGCGGTTGAGCTCCGCGGCGGTGACCCACGGCGGATTCCCAATAACGAACAGCGGTGCGGTCGGGTCCGGCCAGGAAATATCGGCCAGGTTGCGGGTGAATACGTTGGCGTGCGCCACCGTGCCATAGTTGCGCGCCACCTGCACATAGTTGGCGTTGATATCGATCCCATACCTGATCGACGTCGGGTTTCGCTCCTGGGCCGCCCGCAGAAACGCCCCCCGCCCGCACGTGGGTTCCAGCACCCGAATCGGCCCATGCTGCGGCAACGCCAGCACCTCCAGGCAGCGGCGTGCTAGTGCCAGCGGGGTTTGAAAATCGCCGAATTCGTTATTGGGCATACCGCCACTGTAATTCCCCGCTTGACGACGAGCTTACGTGGCTAACCCAATTCTGGGGTAATGGCCGTGGGGAAATGTGGAATCGGGCATGGTTTCATATTCCGAATATATGTGCGGGACACCTAGGGGTTGGCATGATTTTGACGCCAGACTCACGCAATTTCTCCCCCTTACGGGGGTGGGGTTGGTGGCCATTGTGGCGGGTGTTCGGAGTGCCCTTTTGCTGCCGGCGAGTGCCCCCAAGGGGCTGAACTTGAAAAGGGTGTTTTGGGTCGTTGCCCCCTATATTGGGGGTGGAGTGGGGAAGGTGATACTGAATCGGTCAGGGTGATGGGGAGCACTGTTTTTCTGGGGGTTTCGGCCGGGAGGTGGGCGTCGCAAAGCAAAACCCCGGCTCTGGGAAAGAACCGGGGTGATAGAGCGGAGGATGTGGGATTTGAACCCACGAGGGGCGTTAGCCCCGCACGCGTTCCAGGCGTGTGACATAGGCCGCTAGTCGAATCCTCCAACGTACATGCGTATGTACCACGGACACTTTACCTAACTGCGCAGCAACTTCCAAATCCACCCGCGCGCCCGGCCCTGTCCAGCGGAAATGGTGGCTGGTTGGGTTTATCGGCAACTTTCGGCTAGAGTCAAGTGCAGGACTTCGCATGGCGTATATCTCGTGAACCCCCCCAGGGCAGGAATGCAGCAAGGGTCAGCGGGCTCTGACGGGTGTGCGGAGTCCCCTTTTGTGTTTTTGGGGCAGTGGTTTGGGGTGTTGCCGGAAACTGCGGCGAAAATTGGGGGATGACGCTAAAGTTTGTTGGAGAAATCCCAACCATACTGTTACCTAAGGTGGATCATCGTGACCCTACGTGACTATGACGCTGAACGCCTCGCAGGCTTCACCAAAGACATCAATGCCAAATACGACGAGCTCAAGGCCCGCAACCTCGCACTCGACCTCACCCGCGGTAAACCATCCGCCGAACAGCTAGACTTCTCCAACGCGATCCTGGCCCTACCCGGCGTGGACGACTACCGCGCCGCCGACGGCACCGACTGCCGCAACTATGGGGGGCTGACCGGCATCAAGGACATTCGCGCCCTCTGGGCCGAAGCCCTCGGCCTGCCGGTCGACAATGTGATCGCCGGCGACGCCTCCAGCCTGAACATCATGTTCGACCTCATCTCCTTCGCCTTCATGTTCGGCACCAACGATTCCGAGCGGCCCTGGCGGGACGAGCCCAAGGTCAAATGGCTGTGCCCAGTTCCCGGCTACGACCGGCACTTTAGCATCACCGAACTGTTCGGCTTCGAGATGCTCCACGTCCCCATGACCGACGACGGCCCCGACATGGCAGTGGTCAAGGAACTGGTCAAAGATCCCGCGGTCAAGGGCATGTGGACCGTTCCCATCTTCGGCAACCCCACCGGCGTGACCTTCTCCGAGGCCACCTGCAAGGAACTCGCCGCCATGGACACCGCCGCCCCCGACTTCCGCATTATTTGGGACAACGCCTACGCCATCCACACCCTCACCGACGAATTCCCGGTCATCCACAATGTGCTGGAGCTGTCCGCGGCAGCCGGTCACCCCAACCGGTTCTGGTTCATGTCTTCCACCTCGAAGATCACCCACGCCGGGTCGGGCGTGTCCTTCTTCGCGTCCTCCACCGCCAACCTGGACTGGTACGCCACCTACGCCAACGTTCGGGGCATTGGGCCGAACAAGATCAACCAGCTGGCCCACGTCAAATATTTTCAGGATGTGGCCGGGCTCAAGGCCCTCATGCAGAAGCATGCCGGTTCGCTCGCTCCCAAGTTCGAACGGGTGCTCACCATTTTGGAGGAGCGCCTTGGCGACTACGGCGTGGCTACCTGGACGAAGCCGAAGGGCGGCTATTTTATCTCCCTGGATGTGGTGGATGGTACCGCCAGCCGGGTGGTGGAGTTGGCGAAGGAAGCCGGCATTGCCCTGACCGCCGCCGGTTCCTCCTACCCGCTCAAGCAGGACCCCAATGACCGCAACATTCGGTTGGCGCCGTCCCTGCCGCCGGTGTCCGAGCTGGAGATCGCCATGGATGGTGTGGCCACCTGCGTGCTCAAGGCTGCCGCGGAGAAAGTTGCAGCTAGCTAAGGCGCTTTACGACGCGGCGGATGTGGGCGTGGGTTGTGAGTGGCCCACCCCAACCTGCAAACCGCATGTTCTGCCGCATCGCTGCGTTGCTGCCACCGCGCCCGCCGCGCCACCGCCGCGCCGCGATTCCGAGCCCCACGTAACCTAAGAAAGTATGCAATGGATATTCATGAAACCGCCGCCTGGATCGATGGTCTATTCGATGGAGAAATGAGTCTTCACGAGGCGAAACGGGAGGAAGGGTATCCCACCATCCTGGCGACTTTCGAAACGGAAGAGCAAATATCCCTCTGCTCGACCATCGGATTTAACGAGGTGGACACGGGGCTGGAATCGGGTGGGCTCGATGTGAGGTGTGAGTTTTTCACGATCACGGAAGCGTCGCAAAGCGATGCCATGCATGTTGTGGACGCCACCGTGCAAACCCTGGTGCAAGCCAATGGCACGCTGCATGCGCAACCCGACACCATTATCCCTGGTATTGGTCTGGCGGTGCTGCCCGAACACCTCACCGTTTGCCATGGCCTTTTCGTGGCCCCGGAGGTATGGGGGCCGTCGGTGCCGCAGTTCATCGAGGACGATCGGTGGACGCTCATGCTGGAATTGCTGCTGATTACCGAGGACGAGTTTAACTACGCCGTCACCTATGGTGCGCGGGACCTCCTGGATGAGCTGGAAAAAACCGGGGTTAACCTGCTCGATTGGCAACGGTAGCCCAGTTACTATTGTGTCCGCATGTGGTAGGTGTCATGCGGTAATCTGGAACTCGTGGCTTTATATCGCAAATATCGCCCGGGTTCCTTCAATGAACTGGTCGGTCAAGAACAAGTAACCGTACCATTGTCGGCGGCGCTCGACAATGGCCGAATCAACCACGCCTACCTTTTCTCCGGCCCCCGCGGTTGCGGCAAAACCTCCTCTGCCCGCATTATGGCCCGTTCGCTCAACTGTGTGAATGGGCCCACCTCAAAACCCTGTGGAAAATGCAACTCATGTGTGTCCCTTGCCGCTAACGGGCCCGGCAACCTGGACGTGACCGAGCTCGACGCCGCCAGCCACAACGGTGTTGATGACATGCGGGAACTCCGCGACCGCGCAATGTTTGCGCCCGCCGAATCCCGCTACCGCATCTTCATCATCGACGAAGCACACATGATAACCAACCAGGGTTCGAACGCACTTTTGAAAATCGTGGAGGAGCCGCCCGCGCACCTCATCTTCATTTTCGCCACCACCGAACCCGAAAAAGTGATCGGAACCATCCGGTCCCGCACCCACCATTATCCCTTCCGCCTGCTCACCCCCCAGGCCATGCGCGGCCTGTTGGAACGCACCGTCGCTGCCGAAGACGCCATCATCGAAGAATCCGTGTATCCGCTGGTCATCCGCGCCGGCGGCGGCTCACCCCGCGACACGCTCTCCATCCTCGACCAACTCCTCGCCGGCACCGGCCCCGACGGCCTCACCTACCAATACGCCCGCATGCTTCTCGGTGTCACCGACGACACGCTTATCGACGCCACTATCGCCGCCCTCGCCACCAATGACCGTGCCAGCCTCTTCACCACGGTCGATGACGTCATCGAGGCCGGCCTGTCGCCCCGAAAATTCTCCGAAGATCTCCTCGACCGCCTGCGCGACCTCATGCTGCTCCAGGCCGTCCCCGATGCCGTCAACCTGGGGCTGGTCGACGCCCCCACGGATCGGGGTGAAATTCTCCTGAAACAAGCACAAGAGTTCGACTCGCAACGAATTCCCCGGATCGCCGGCATTCTCAACGACGGCCTCAGCAGCCTCAAAGGCGCAACCAGCCCCAGGCTGCTGCTGGAAATCCTTTGCGCCAAAATGCTTATCGAGCCGGGAGGAATGGTCCTAGTCGGGGAACCCGCCGGACAAGTGACCCCCGCACCTGCGCTATCCGCGCAGCCTACGCCAGCCGCTCCCGCATCGACACCATCATCAAAATATGAGCGGCCCTCCCAGCGTCGTGCCCGAGAAGCCCAAGAAGCCCGTAACGTGGCCGAAAAACCCGAGGTGGTCGAGGCGGTGGTCGAGGCGAAACCCCGGGAACCCGAGGAATCCCCGGAAACCCGGTCGACGCCACCCCAGCCGGCGTCGACAAGCGTGCAACCCATTGACACCATCAAAAACGCCTGGGAAAAAATCCGCTCAACGGTATCGAAAACCAATGCGGTTGCGGGCATCCTCCTCACCGGGGCCCAGCCTTTGGGAATTGCGGACGAAACGCTGCTTCTGGGGCATAACACGGGGGCGCTGGCTTCGCGGCTCAACGCGCCCGAGCACAACGCCGCAATCCAGAGTGCCGTTTTGGAAACCACCGGGCTAGAGCTGGAAGTGCGATGTGAGGTGGGTACCAACCCAAAAGCGTTCGGCTTTGAGACCGACAACCCAAAGCCCGTATGGAATCCCGAACAGGATGCCGGAGAGACTGGCAGTGCCGGGGATGCCCAAAAAACCGCTGCGCAAGAGGCGGAATCGGCCAATCCGGTGGCGGCCGAGCATGCGAAGCCAGAGCCCACGCCAGAGCCGGAACAGCCAGAGCCAGCACCAGAGCCGGCGAAGTCCGATGTGGATTCGGAGTCCGCACAGTCGCCTGAGGGGGCGGAACCGGAAGCCACGCTAGAACCCGCACCACCCGCGCCGCCCGCGCCTGAAGCCCCAGAAGACACCTGGGGCGAACCCGCGCAACTCGGCGGTGCACCGGAATCCGCGACTGAAGCGCACAAACCAGACAGCGTTGCCGTTCCTGAAGACGATGCTTCCGAGGCTGGCCCCAACCCTCCTGTCCAGCTCAGCCAGCCGCCCAGCGCCGCCAACCCTGCCGAATCTGCAACCAGCATTTGGGGGCAACCTGCACAACTAGGCGGTGCCCAACCTGCCAACCAACCCACCTACCAGGCGCAACCCGCCCAACCGGCACACGAACGACCCGCGCCTCAATCACAAACCCAACCTCAGCCATCAGCAAAACCCACGACCTCAACGTGGCGGGAACGGGCGCGCCGGGGAAATAAACTCCTGGCAGAGCAACAGAATGCACCCCGGTTCTCGGACGGCACCCCGGCGCCGCCGGAACCATCAGAACCATGGGACATGCCCCCACCGCCCCCACCGCCGGCTGAGATGCCTGAAATGTCGGCGCCGGAGCCCGGAGCGGAGGCTGGGTTTGGGGCAGCGCCGGTGCCTGGAGCTGCGACCGGTCAGTCGATGCCGCCAACGCCCGAGGGGGTACCTGAGCCCCCTGGGCAGCGGGAATCGTCGGGTCCTGCGGGTCCGGTGTCGCCTGGAGCGTTGGCGACTGCGGCTCCGGCATCCACGGTCTCCGCGCGGCCGTCCCAGAACGCGGCCTCTACCCCCACCCCTGATAGCGGTAGCGTCAGTGGCCCTGGTGCCGGCGCCGCCGGTACCCCCACTGGCAACGCTTCATCCCGCCAGCGCCCCCACCACCAGCACCACCGGCCTCGTGATGAGGAGGCCGAGATGATGCACCAGGCGGCCACGGAGCTTGGGGAGCATGACCATCGTGATGCCATGACCATTGCGATTTCCCTGGTGGAGCAGGAGCTTGGGGGGCGTGTCGTATAGCCGTCGTATAGCGAAAGCGTTGTGGCCTGGCAAATGGCGGGGCTGCGCGTGTCTGAGTATGCATGATAGCTGCTATGGCAGGTACACTTGAGCGGCGAAACTCTAAAGAAAGGCAAAATGATGAGTCAACCTGATATGTCCGATATTTTGGCCCAGGCGCAGGAAATGCAGGCCAAGTTGCAGGCGGCGCAGGAAGAGATTATGTCGTCCATTGTGATTGGGCAGGCAGGTAATGGTTTGGTGTCGGTGTCGATGCAGGGCTCCGGCACCGTGACGTCGGTGAACATTGATCCGAAGGTGATCGACCCTGAGGACCCCGACACTTTGCAGGACCTCCTGGTTGGTGCCTACAACGATGCGCACGGCCAGCTCGCCAAGATCGCCCAGGATAAGATGGGGCCCCTGCAAGGCGACATGGGTGGCTTCGGATTCTAGTCTGCATATTATGCATCCCCGGCCCTTTGTGGTCGGGGTTTTCCTTTCGCTTTACGACGCCCTCCCGGCCGCCCGCCTTATGCCTGCCCCCTTGCACGCATCCTTGTGCACCTCTTGCACGCCTCCGGTAGCATGTGTGCTAAGCATGGTTTTGTTTTTCTGTTGTGTTGAATCCCCAGGTGCTGGCGTGCCCTAAAACTGGAAACCATGCTTAGAACTTTTGAAGCCTGGGTGGGTTGGTGGTGGCGTTTTTGTTCTCGGGGGGCTGCGAGTGTGCTAAGCATGGTCTTCGGTTAAATCAGCCCTCCATAAGACCCCATCTGAATAAAGACCATGCTTATTGGCTTTGCTGTCTTTCTAGTTTCAGATGCCGACTTCATGGCTGATCGTGCTGCATTTCTTCTAAGCATGGTCTTTTGTTGATGTGGCTGGTTTTCCTGGGGTTTTGTGGCTGGTTGGAATGGAAACCATGCTTAGCAAGTGTGAAGTAGGGTGGGTTGATTGGTTTTCCTCCGGGACGGTTTTGGCCTTCTGCCATGTTGCAGATCTGCTAAGCATGGTTTTGTTTTTCTGCTGTGTTAAATCCCCAGGAGTCGGCTGGCTCTAAAACTGGAAACCATGCTTAGCAAACGTGCGGCATGGTTGTGGTGTTGGTGTGGGTTGCTGCTGTCCAATGGAAGCCTCGATCGGCTTACTTTGCCGCATACTTGCTAAGCATGGTTTTTGGGGAAAACCGGTTGCTACAGGGTCGCCAGAACACGGAAACCATGCTTAGAACACTTGAAGCCTAAGCTGGCTGGTGAAGGTGCCTTGAACCCTGGGTGATAGCAATGGTTCTAAGCATGGTGTTTGGTTGATGCGGCAGGATTTCCCTGGGACTTTGTGGCCCGCCGGAATAAAGACCATGCTTAGAACGTCTGAAGCCCCGGGTGTGTCGCGCCCTGCCCCGCGACGCACCCACCCCGCAACACACAGCGCCGCAGCGCTGCCCCGTTGTTTCATGTCCGGGCGGTGTGGGAGAATCAACGTCGAGTGATGAAAGGATGAGGTGTGGTGTTTGAAGGCCCGTTACAGGATTTGATTGATGAATTGTCGCGTCTGCCTGGGGTAGGGCCGAAGAGTGCGCAGCGTATCGCGTTTCACCTGCTGCATGTGGATCCAATAGACATTACTCGGTTGCAGGCTGCGCTGGGGGCCGTCCAGCAGGGGGTGAGTTTTTGCCGGATCTGCCACAACATTTCCCGGGATGAGGTGTGTCGGATTTGCGCGGATTCGGGCCGGGACCGGTCGACAATTTGTGTGGTCGAGGAGCCCAAAGACATCCAGGTTCTCGAACGTACTGGCGAATTCAATGGGCGGTATCATGTGCTCGGTGGGGCGTTGGATCCGCTGAATAGCATTGGCCCGAAGGAACTGAATATCACCGCTTTGTTGCAGCGGATCGGCGGGGTGCTGCCGGATCGGGAGTTGGCGGATTCCACCCCGGAGCAGCCATTATTCGATTCCACCCCGGAGATCACCGAGGTGATTCTCGCCACCGACCCCAACACTGAGGGTGAGGCTACCGCGAGCTATTTGGCGCGGCTGCTCAAGGATTTTCCGGGGCTGGTGGTGTCTCGTCTCGCATCCGGCATGCCATTGGGTGGTGATTTGGAGTTTGTGGACGAGCTCACCTTGTCGCGGGCGCTCAGTGGCCGGCTAACGCTGTAGCCGCTCCTTCCGCAGCTTGTCGACGACCGGAAGGTCCAACGGCTGTAGCTCGGACATGGGCATGTCCAGTGCCCACGCCAGGAGAAGATCCGCCAGTTGGGGGTTGCGGGCCAGGACCGGCCCATGCATGTAGGTGCAGATGATGCTGCCCTGAACTGCGCCTTCGTAGGTGGGC
Organism: uncultured Corynebacterium sp.; assembly: GCA_915275065.1. Taxonomy (GTDB): domain Bacteria; phylum Actinomycetota; class Actinomycetes; order Mycobacteriales; family Mycobacteriaceae; genus Corynebacterium. Next base: position 8,991 of record CAJZGD010000054.1, read on the forward strand.
TGCTCGGTATCGGAGTTGCCCACCCCGTGGGTGATGATGCCCAATGGTTTCGCGTCCGACCCGAGAATGCTGGAGCCGAAATGGTTACCAAACCCGGTGAGTGGTTCGGTCAGGCCGGCGGTGATGCCGCCATCGTTGGGGTGGGGGGTGGATTGGAGTTCTCCGATGAACCGCTTTTTCAGGCTGCCGGTGGTAGCGTCGATAAGCCCGGCGCCGGCAACCATCCTATTATCGGCGCGGAACGATTCACCAAGAACCTGCAACCCGGCGCAGATCGCCAGGATGGGTCGGCCGGCCGCCGCAGCTTTGTGCAGGCCGCCATCAGTGTTGATGTGTTCCGCGGCAAGGATTTGGGCGGTGTCTTCACCACCGCCGAGGCAGTACACGTCGAGGCTGGTGGGGATGGGGTCGCCAAGGTGGATGCGCACAATGTTCGCGTCGAAGCCGCGCATGCGGGCGCGTTGGCGTAGCACGAGGGCGTTGCCGTCATCACCGTAGGTGCCGAGTACGTCGGGCAGAACCAAACCAATCTGTAGGGTGCTCATTTAATGTGTCTCCGCTTCAATCCGGCGCACCAATGCGCGTTTAAGATCCCGAAATGCCGTATAGTTGGCCAACACTTCCACTCGGCCTTCCGGGCAGGCCAGAACGGCGTCCATCATATTGGGGACGAGTTCGTGTTGAATGTCGGCGTAGGTGAGGCGCACCGCGAGGTCTGTACCGCGTTCCCCGGAGGCTTTCACCGCGAGTTCGCCAAAGTCTTCGAATCGGACATCCCACAGCCAGGACAGGTCTTCCCCGTCCGCGACTTGGCCGTTGACGGCGATGACGAGGCCGTCGGCGGTGCGGTCCACCATGGACATGGCTTCCTGCCAGCCGGCCGGGTTTTTGGCGAGGAGGAGGTGTATGTCTCGGTTGCCGAGCCGGAGGGTGGAGTATCGGCCGGCAACATCGTCCACGGTTTCAACCGCGGACACTGCCACGTCGAGGGGGATGCCGAAGCATTCCACGGCTGCCGCGACCGCCTGGGTTGCGTTCCCCCGGTTGGCGGTTCCCGGTAGTTTCAGGGCGAGTGGCGCTATATCGTTGGTGGGGGTGTGGATGCCTTCTGGGGTGATGGTCCAGGTGGGTTCCGGTCGGCGGAATATCGTGCCGTCGGCCAGTGGTTGGGCGGCTTCCCACGTGCCGTCCGGGTGGTGGATGATGCGCCCACCGGTTCGGGGGCAGGACACCGAGTCGCCTTTCCAGCCGGCGCCGGCCGACACCCACACCACGTTTTTCGCTTCCCACGCCACCGAGGTGACCAGCACATCGTCACAGTTGGCGATGACGGTCATGTTTGGGTGGTTGAGGACGCATTGCCGGAGGGCGCGTTCGATTTTATTGATTTCGCCCACCCGGTCGAGTTGGTCCCTCGACAGGTTGAGGAGCACCAGGCAGGATGGTTGCAGCCGGTCTGCTACCGAGGGGACGTGGAGTTCGTCGCATTCTAAGACCACGTGGCTGGCTTCTTGGCCGGCCATGAGGGCGGTGATAATGCCGGCGTCCATGTTGTCGCCGCCTTCGTTGGTGGCTACTTGGTGCGCGCTGCGAATCGCGGTGGCGAGCATTCGGGTGGTGGTGGATTTACCGTTGGTGCCGGTGATGAGCGCGACCGGCCGGCCGAATCCCAGGTTTTTCATGATCTGGGGGTCGATTTTTTCCGCAACCAGTCCGCCAATCATGCCGCCGGAGCCACGCCCGGTGGCACGAGAAGCGAAAGTAGCAAGCCGCGCCAGCCCAATGGCCGCCCTGGTGCGCGCGCGTAAACGAGGGAACTTCATGAGGAAAGAGTCTAGTCCTAAACTATCGCCTGGAAACTCGCCGACTGCCCTTTTTCCGTGGTTGGCGTGTTGATCGCCCGGTAATTGAGCGAAGTACCGGCGAAGTTTCCGGCGGCGGGGTTGGTTCGCCGGGGGTAATTTGCGTGGTGCTGACCAATGTGAGGAACTCATCATCTGCCATGAGTGGCACGCCTTTTCGGGCCGCATGCATGGCCTTGCCGGACAGGTTATTGTGCTTGTTGCATACCACCAGTGATGTTTGTCGCGTTACCTTTTCGGAGTAGGAGAGGTCGTGTGTGGTGATTGCCTGAATGATGTCGTCGGGGTCTGCGGTGATTTCGGGGGCCACGACGATTTGCATGCCCTGGACCAGGGTGCCGGCGAACACGCCCGGGTTGTGGAATTTCGGGGTGGCGGTTGCCGCGGCCACCCGGATGCTGGAGCGCTGTAGCCCGAACCGGTCTGGTTGGAGTTCGTCCGGCTTGACGACGACCACGTGGTCGGGGTCGCGGAAGAACATGTCGGCCACCAGGAGGGTTTCCGCCCGGGTGACGTCGAATTCTGGTTGGCGGGCCCGTTCCACCGTTGCGGTTGCCGGCTCGCACTCCACCCCCAGCATTCGCGCAACCGTTCGAATGCGGGTGTCGGGGAGGTCCACGCCTCGCCGCCGGGCGGTGGCCAGCATGTCGACGATTCCTACCGGCCGGGGCACATGCCCAACGCGTTGCCGGCGCCGGGGTTTTCCTCGGCTTCCTCGCCGCCGGTTTGCCCGGGCGGCGGCCGTCATCGCCCGCCGCGCTTCTTTATGGATGAACCCCCACACCAGCGGCACATTATGGGTGATCATGGTGCGGCCGTCGATGGTTTTGCCCAATGCTTTCAAAATGGAGCTGAATGATTTCCCGTCGGCGATTTCCTCTCGGGATAATCCGTGCATGTGTTTGGGGCCCGGATCGTCCGGCACCGATAGCACCGCGTGGAAGTCGGAATCCGGCTCCCCGGAGGCAGTCAGCACCACCGCATCAATGACCACCAGTTGCGCGGTTGATGGGTGAATGCCCGTGGTTTTCACGGTCACGGCCACAAATGGGGTGCGGGCTAATTCCTCGGCCCGCTCCTGGGACACCTCCCGGGGTTTCGGGGTGGCTGCGGGGGCTTGTGGTTGCGGTTGGGATTGTGATTGTGGTTTGTGTGCCGCGCCGCCCGACCGG